>CANSWW010000017.1 GCA_947650845.1 uncultured Lachnospiraceae bacterium | reverse complement strand
ATGGAGCCTGAGACGACCGGATGCTTGTTTGTGAACGAGGATGAGAATAAAACGGAACGGCTTATTACGGTAAATACCTATTTTAAGAATCCGGAAAACGAACCGGATGTCGTATTTCGGAAAAGCCGTTTTATTACGGCGCATGAATACGGTCACTTTATTTTACATAAAAAAGACGGCCTTCCCATATATGCGCACCGGGATACGGATCACAGGACGGATGAAAAAGAGCTGGAAGCGGATTATTTTGCCAGAAGCGTTTTAATGCCGTGGAAATCGTTTCATATATTTTATGAGGTGCTAAATGAAATGGGCGGCAAGGACGAGGAATTTACGGTGGACATGCTGTCCAAGCTGTATAAGGTAACAAGAAATAAGGTGAGGAAACGTATAGGGGATTTGAAGATTCTGGCGGATGAAACGGGTTGTTTGGCATGAGAGAGGAAAACGGCGGGCAGCGCTATGCCGCATATGCCGCAATTATCAGGGCATTGACAGATGGGGCCGGGAATGTAACGGAGGATGACAGCACATTTCGCAGAAAAACTACGGAGCAGATCTCAAAGCGGGATGGGGAATACTCGGAGCTGTTAAGGCATTTTGTTAAAATAACCAAGATTCGCAATAGATTAAAGGAGTTTTTTAAGTGGCTTTTTTATGGAATGGTGATTCTCTCGACGGTTGCTTTGACGATTATTGTGTACAGGCTTTTTAACCGTTTTATATCTTCGGCCAGCATGACGCAAATAACGGAAGCTATTCCGTTGCTGGTGACTGCCATGGTAGGGTTTGTTTCTACTATCATCGCGATTCCGGTGGCAATAACGAAGTACTTATTTAATACGGATGAGGATAAGAATATTACTGAAATTATTCTGCATACGCAAGAGCATGATACAAGCGGTCGGCAGTGGGCAATGGAATTTAAACAATTGGTTAAGAATATGGAAAAATCATCAGCGAAAAAAGAGAGTGAATCTGCTTGTGCCAAAAGCGGAACCTGAGCGACTTGTTACGAGAAAGGATTCTATACATTGCAGAGGAATATTTATGATGCGGTTTATGTAGAAAGGGGCCTTGCCGGGATGTTCCGGCAAGGCCTCTTGGCTTACAATCAAAGCAAATCTGCGTGTGCCGCTGGCGCGGCGCGCCACTTGGACATGATGGACATGAAAGCTTAGGCTTTCTGCGGCGTAAGCGGTTGTCCGTCGCGCTGGCGCCAGATGGCGCCGACGGCGTCGTAGTCGATTTGGCCACTCTGCATATAGGTAAACAGCAATTCTTTCATGGTCGGCCCCCAGGTGTCGCGGATGCCGTCGCGTACGCCCCAGTAGGATTCGGCCAGTTCTAAGAGGCGACAGCCGGCGAGGAAGGCGATCGCTTCTTCATCTGCCGCGTTTTGGGGCGCATAGGCGCCGCCGGCGTCCTGGTAGCCGCGCCAGAAGGAGGCTTCGGCATCCCGGAACGAGGCTTGGTCGTAGTAATTAAAGAGGAAGAAGCGGAAGCCGTAAAACTCCAGCGCGGCCGGGGCGGCTTGCGCCGATTCCAGGTCAAAGTAGCCGGTCGGCTTGCCTTTTTCGTCGGTAAAAAAGTTTTCGGCGTGCATGTCGGTAAAGACTAGGACCGGCGGCGTGCGCTGCGCGTCAAAATGCGGCCGCAGCTCTTGCAGCCGTTTGTGGAAGAAGGCGGCGGTCTGCCGGTCTTCTTCGGCGGTAAAGACTTGTTTTTGGCGGCAGCGTGCAAGGCGCATATCGACGACCGGAAGGAAGCGGTCGGAGAAGTTGTCCATACCGGCGGGCTCAATGACGGATTCGGCCATAATGTTGCCAAAGGTCGGGAAGGATACTTGCTGGATACGGGCAAAGTCGCGGCCTAAGTATTCCATGCTGTCTAAAAAGGTTTGGCGGGAAAAACCGCTTCGTACCATGCATTCTTTTTGCGGGATTCCGCGCATCTTTTCCAGCAGGATGAATGTTCCGTGGGCGGAATCGTGGACTCCGTATACTTCGGGCGTGGGGACGGCAGCTTTTTCGCGGATCATGCGAAACAGGTACGCTTCGCGTTCCAGAGAGAGCGTTCCGCCAAAGAGGGTGTCCTTGTGGGCGGGGCCGCGGTCTTGCTCGGTTTCGCGTATTTTAGCGAATTTGCAGATGGCGGGCCGGCCGTCGCCGAGCGTGATGTCAAATACAAAATGATTGGAGCCTTCGTTGATCGGGCGAAGGGAGCGGATTTGGTATCCGCATGCAAGCAAGGCGGCTTTGGCCACCTCTGTGTGTATCGTCTGGGCCATAGGGCTGTACTCCTTTATGGCCGGCGCTTATTTATCCAATTGATGCAGATAGCGGTAGATCGTGGCCTTGGAGCTGCCGAGCTTTTCTGCCACTTCGATGACGGAGCCCTTGGCCAGAAAGACGCCGCGGCTGTCCATTTCGCGGATCACCGACAGCTTTTCGTTGGCGGTTAGGCGGCTGGGCGGGGCGCCGAAACGGATCGTCGCTTCCTCCAGCACATTGTGAATGATCTCCGTTACGGAAAGGGTGAGCATCTCGTAGGACTGTCGGGGTATGTTTTTCTTTTTGGCGGGCTGCAGGACATTGTGGTCTTGTTCGCCGCTGATCAGAAGATCCAGGTAACGACGGAAGCGTACCAGTTCTTCGACATTGTTGTTGATGGTAAGAAGTCCGAGGAGCGTTTCTCCGTCACGGATGAAAAGGGTGGCGGAGCGGATTTTATCCCCTTTGCTGGAAAGCGTGCGATAATTGATATTGTAGGGGATGTTCTGGCAGTCTGGGTTCTGGATCAGCGCTTGCTGCATTTCGGACAGGGGGGCGCCGGCGCGATGGTTTTCGTTCATAGGGTTTTCTACCAGCAGGATCCGCTCGGTATCGCATAGAATGATTTCTGTGTCGGTTCCCAGATAGAGGGACAGGAATTCAACGATCGGGCGGTACAATTCTACATTTAACATAGGCTGCTCCTTCTGCCGGTTTATTGTTATAGAGAGGATGTCCGGATGGACGGGACGGGCAAGCGGCGGATTGCTTTTTGCCTCGTATGCATAAAAAGGGATACCGTAAGGTATCCCTTAAATTATTCCTTACGCTTGAAAGCTTACAGCAGTTCAAACCCGGCGGTGAAGTGGCGCAGGGACAAAATCGACCCTTGGTGCACGATCTTCATGCCGCGGTACTGGTCGCGTTTTTCGTAAATGTCGCCGACCGCCCGGGCGATCACATCCATGTGGGTGTTCGTGTAGACGCGGCGGTTGACGCAGATGCGCATGGTTTCGATGGACGGGTAAATGGGTTCGCCGGTTTCTTTGTCGACCGACCCGAAGGCGCAGGCGCCGATTTCGACTGCGCGCACGCCGGCTTCTTCGTAGAGGGCGCAGACCAGGCGCTGGCTGGGGAATTCGCTCTGCGGGATCTGCGGGAAAAAGCGCTTGCCGTCTACGTACACGGCATGGCCGCCGGTGGGCTCGATGATCGGCACGCCCCGCTCTTTTAGCTTTTCGCCCAGATAGGCGACTTGGCCGACGCGGTATTGCAGGTAGTCGAAATCGCAGGCTTCCTGCAGGCCGACCGCCAGGGCTTCCATATCGCGGCCGGACATGCCGCCGTAGGTGATGAAGCCTTCGTGGACGATGGCCAGCTGGTTGGCTTTCTCGTAGATATCTTTGTTGCGGGTGACGAAGAGGCCGCCGATGTTGACAAGGCCGTCTTTTTTGCTGCTCATGGTCGCGGTTTCGCAGTAGCTGAACATCTCGCGGGTGATCTCCTTGATGCTCTT
The DNA here is from genome assembly GCA_947650845.1 of uncultured Lachnospiraceae bacterium. Lineage (GTDB taxonomy): Bacteria > Bacillota > Clostridia > Lachnospirales > Lachnospiraceae > RGIG7193. The sequence continues at coordinate 17,562 of CANSWW010000017.1, read as the reverse complement.
GTCGGCATAGCCGGGCTCGCGTGTCTTGATGAAATACGCGTTCTCCGCCAGGCGGGCGCTGTCCATGACGACCGGGATGTTGTACTTATTGCAAAGGGCGCTGACTTCGCGGATATTCTGCATGGAGACGGGCTGTCCGCCGTTGTTGTTGCAGGTGATGGTGATGATGCAGACGCAGATGTTTTCGGCGCCTTTTTCGTCGATTAGCCGCTGCATTTTGTTTAAGTCGATGTTCCCTTTAAAGGGCAGGGCGGCGGAGGCGGCGTCCATGCCTTCGTCGGTCGCGTAATCCACCGGTATGCAGCCCATCACTTCGGCATTGCCGCGGAAGGTGTCAAAGTGCATGTTGCCGATCGCGTAAGCGCCGGGACGGCAGTAGATCTGCGTCATCATATAGTCCGCGGCCCGCCCCTGGTGGGTCGGCTGCACGTAAGGCATGCCGAATACGTCTTGCACGGATTCTTCGAGGCGGTAGAAGCTGCGGCAGCCGGCATAGGCTTCGTCGCCGATCATCATCGCCGCCCATTGGTTCTGGCTCATGGCGCTGGTGCCGCTGTCGGTGATGCAGTCGATGTAGACTTGCTCGGATTTCAGCCGGAAGGCGTTGTAGCCGGCTTCCTTCAGCCATTGCTGGCGCTGGGCCTTCGTCGACTTGGGGATCGGCTCTACCATCTTGATGCGAAACGGTTCTGCGGTCATGTACTTCATAAAAATACCCTCCTTGATTATAATATGAACTTGGTTGTTTTGCAACGGATTTCTAAGTGGCGCGCACCTTTTATGAGAAAATAGTATCATGTTAATAAAGCAATGTCAATATGAGAAAATAATAATTTATTGCAAAAATTTTCTTGACATAGAACGGCGGGCCGTGTATGATTTAGTTAGAATCAACAAAAAAGCGGCCGGACTTGGAAACAGTACATACAAAATATCGAAAGGCAGAGGAAACCGGGACGCGAGTATTTGTAACATTGTGATGACCGCTGCTGTATGGGGACATATTAGAGACGGCCCGGTAGGCAAGGCGGGAGACAGTCCCGTAGACAGAGCGGGAAACAGCCCGGCACACAGGGGCGGGCGAGAAGGACGGGAGGGGAGCTGTAAATGGCGAAGTACGTAGCAAAGCGTTTCGTTTCCATGCTGATTACGTTGTTCCTGGTTGCCACGATCACATTTTTTCTGATGCACGCGGTACCGGGGCAGCCCTTTGAGATCACCAGGGAGACGCCGGAGAGCGTCAAGCAGGCGCTTTATGAGCAGTATGGGCTGGATAAGCCGCTTTTTGAGCAGTATCTGATCTATATGAAGAACCTGCTGCGCGGCGATTTCGGGGTATCAATGAAGTATAAGAGCCAGAGCGTGGTGGGGACGGTGACGGCCGGGATGCCGGTTTCGGCGCTTATCGGCTTTGGCGGCGTGCTGATCGGCTGCCTGATCGGTTCCGTCCTGGGGGCGGTAGCGGCGCTGAAGAATAAGGGGTTTGTGGATTACTTCGTGATTGTGCTGGCGATCCTGGGCGTCTCGATCCCGAACTTTGTCTTTGGCTCCCTGATCCAGCGGTATTTCGCGGTGGAGTGGCAGATGTTCCCGATCCAGGGGTGGCGTGGTTGGCAGTATGCCGTGCTGCCGATTATGGCGGCCGCTTTTACCAATATCGCATATTATGCCCGGATGCTGCGTACCAGCATGCTGGATACGATGGGGCAGGACTACATCTACACGGCGAGGAGCAAGGGGCTTGGCCAGGGCGAGATCGTACGGAAGCACATGCTGCGCAATTCGTTTTTGCCGTTGGTCACCTCCCTGGGGCCGATGTGCGCGGGCGTGCTGACAGGGAACTTTGTCATTGAGAAGATTTTTAATGTGCCGGGGATCGGCCAGTCGATGATTACCTCCATCCAAAATTCGGACTATACGATGATTATGGGCCTGACGATCATTTTCTCGTTTATCTCGGTGGTGTGCTATTTCATCGTGGATATTGTCTATGGCCTGGTCGACCCGCGCATCCGCATCGCCGGGTAGCGCAGCGGCGTTTCGTTGGCGTGGCGCAGGGCGGCTCTCTTATGAGGGGGCGGCGTCTGCGGGGTGTGGTATTTGTCTTGGCACGATGTCCGTTAGGCTGGACAGGAAAGGTAGAATTCCATGGGAGAAAATGTGAGAGAGGGCAGTATGGATTGGGAGGGGCTGGAGGACGGCCTGGAGGACGGCCTGTTTGAAAAGGACGATTCGGCGTATGTGGATGCGGATAAGATGACGCGGCCGTCGTTGACGTACTGGAGCGATGCCTGGCGGCGCTTTAAGGGCAACCGGGTGGCGATGGTTTCGGCCGTGATCCTTCTGATTATTATATTGATGGCCGTGTTCCAGCCGATGGTGAGCAAATATGCGTACGATGAGCAGGACTGGTTTGCGATCAACCAGGGGCCCAGCGCGGAACATTGGTTTGGGACGGATGAGCTGGGGCGGGATATTTTCGTGCGCTGCTGGGAGGGCGCCCGGGTAAGCCTGCTGATTGCCTTTGTCGTGGCGATCCTAAACGGCACGATCGGGATTTTGTACGGCGGCATTTCGGGCTATTTTGGCGGCGTGGCGGACAACATTATGATGCGGTTTTGCGAGCTGATCGCCTCCATCCCGCAGATGCTGTGGGTGGTGCTGTTGATCCTGGTGTTGAAGCCGGGGATTTTCCCGATTATCCTGGCGATCGGCGTGACGGGGTGGATCGGAATGGCGAGGCTGTTTCGCGGGCAGGTGTTCGCGTTGAAGGAATCGGAGTTTGTGATGGCCAGCCGGACGATGGGAGCCGGCAGCCTGTGGATTATTTTGAAGCATTTGCTGCCCAATGCCATGAGCCCGATTATCATCAGCATGGCCAACGTCATACCGGGCGCGATCTTTTCGGAGGCATTCTTGAGCTATGTCGGCCTGGGCGTGCCGCTGCCGACGGCCAGCTGGGGCGTTTTGGCCAGCGACGGGGCCAATAAGCTTTTGAATTTTCCGTATCAGCTCCTGTTTCCGTCTTTGCTGATCTGTATTACGATGTTGTGCTTTAACCTGATGGGCGACGGCCTGCGGGACGCCCTGGATCCGAGAATGAGACAGTAGGGGGGAAGGAGCCTTATGAACGGAAACGATGGAAACTTGTTATTGGAAGTAAGGGACTTAACCTTCTCGTTCCGGACGTATGCCGGGGAGGTGCAGGCCGTGCGGGGCGTGAGTTTTAACCTGGAGAAGGGGAAGAGCCTGGGGCTTGTGGGGGAATCGGGCTGCGGGAAGTCGGTTACGGCCAAGTCGCTGATCGGGCTGAACCCGCCGAAGCCGAAGGGGATGCTGAAGAAGGGCGAGATCTGGTTTGAGGGCCGCGACTTGGCGCGGCTGTCGGAGAAGGAAATGCAAAGGGTGCGGGCGCAGGATATCCGCATGATTTTCCAGGACCCGATGACCAGCTTAAACCCGACGATGACGATCGGGAAGCAGATCGTGGAGGGCATCCTCAAATACGGGGACAAGAGCAAGGAGGAGGCAAGGAAGATTGCCCTGGATACGCTTTCCATGGCGGGCATCCCCAGCCCGGAGCAGCGGTTTAAGCAGTATCCGCACGAGTTTTCCGGCGGTATGCGCCAGCGGGCGATGATCGCCCTGGCGATGGCGGTCAACCCGAAGCTTTTGATTGCCGACGAGCCGACGACGGCTCTGGACGTGACGATCCAGGCGCAGATTCTTGACTTGATTAAGGATATCCAGAGGCAGTATGATACTTCGGTTATTATGATTACCCATGACTTGGGCGTTGTTGCCAATATTGCGGACGAGATCGCGGTGATGTATGCCGGCAAGATCATGGAGTACGGCACGGCGGAGGACATTTTTGAGCATCCGGCGCATCCTTATACCTGGGGCGTGCTGCAGTCGATCCCTCCGGAGGATACGAGCAGCCGGGAGCCGCTGCATCCGATCCTGGGGACGCCGCCGGATTTGTTTGATCCGCCGGCGGGCTGCCCGTTTGCGGCCCGTTGCCCGTACGCAATGAAGGCCTGTACGGCGATGTATCCCCCGACTTTTGACCAGGAGGGGGAAGGCCATTTTGCTTCTTGCTGGCTGTATCATAAGAAAGCGCTGTCCGTAGTCAATCCCATTACCGGACGGGAGGTGGCAAAGCATGAGTAAGGATATCATCCTGGAGACAAAGGAGCTGAAAAAGCATTTTAAGATCAAGGGCGGCCGCGTCGTGAAGGCGGTGGACGGCGTCTCGATCGAGGTGGAGCGGGGCAAGACGCTGGGGCTTGTCGGCGAATCCGGCTGCGGCAAATCGACGCTGGGGCGCACGCTGATCCGCATTTATGAGCCGACTTCCGGCCGGATCCTCCTAAACGGCCGCGATGTGAGCGGCAAATCGACGAAGCGCTTCCGCCAGGAGCTGGCGCGCAGCATCCAGATGATTTTCCAGGATCCCTATGCCTGCCTGAACCCGCGCATGACCGTGTCGCAGCTGATTTCGGAGGGGTGGGACTTGAATCCGGCGATCCGCATGGATGCGCAGGAGAAGAAGGAGAGGGTGCTGGCGCTTCTTAGGACGGTCGGCCTGAACGAGGAGCATGCCAACCGCTTCCCGCATGAGTTTTCGGGCGGGCAGCGGCAGCGCATCGGCATCGCGCGGGCGCTTTCGATGGAGCCGGAGCTGATTTTGTGCGACGAGCCGATCAGCGCGCTGGATGTCTCGATCCAGGCGCAGGTCATGAACCTTTTGCTGAATTTGCAGCAGGAGAAGGGGCTTTCTTATATTTTTATTGCCCACGACCTTTCGATGGTGCGGTATATTTCGGATACGGTAGCGGTGATGTACCTGGGGAATATCATGGAATACGCGTCCAACAAGGAGCTGTACGAGAACCCGCAGCATCCTTATACGAAGGCGCTGTTTTCGGCGATCCCGGTGGCCGACCCGAAGGTGGAGAAAAAGAAGAGCCGCATCAAGCTGGAGGGGGAGATCCCCAGCCCGATCCACGCGCCTGCGGGCTGCAAATTCTGTACCCGGTGCGCGTATGCCAAGCCGGTATGCAAGGAGCAGCCGCCGGCCCTGAAGGAATGCGCGCCCGGGCATATGGTGGCGTGCCACGCAGTAAACGGATGATCTTATGGAAAGCATAAATCATTATAGCCAAAAGGATGGTAAGAAAAAAGGAGGTACAAAATGAAGAAACAGAGAGCACGATGGATAAGCCTGATCCTGGTACTGGCAATGCTTGTGAGCCTGGCCGCGTGCGGCGGCAAGCCGGCGGACGGCACGACAAAGGCGGCGGAGGGCGGCGAAGGGACGCAGGCCCCGGCCGGACCTGCGGGCGGGGAAACGCAGGGCGCGGGCGCATCGGCTGCCGAGCAGGTCTTTAAGTTTTTCCTGGGCAACGAGCCGGCGACGGTAGACCCTTGGGTGAATAACTCGGGCGAGGCCGGCGTGCTGGTTGCGGCGCTGCATGAGCCGATGCTGCGCAAGACGAACGACGGGCAGGGCTGGGAGCCGGCGCTGATGACCGATTACCAGCACAACGATGACTATACGGTACATACCCTGACCCTGCGCGAGGGCGCAAAGTGGGCCGACGGTACGGATATCACGATGGACGATGTGGTGGGCAGCTTCTTGCGTGTGCTGAACCCGGAGCTGGGCTCGGCGATTGCCTACAAGTACTTTGTGATTGCGGGCGCCGAGGCATATTACCTGGGCGAGGCGGACGAATCCCAGCTGGGGATCAAGGCGGTGGACGGCCAGACGCTGGAAATCACCACGGCGGAGCCCTGCGACTATTTTGTCGATTACCTGACGGCAGCCAGTTTTGCGCCGGTTTCCCAGGCGGCGGCTGCGCAGTATGGCGATACCTATGGCACCGATGCCGACAAGCTGGTAGCCTCCGGCCCCTTCAAGATGACCGAGTGGGTGCATTCGAATTCGATTGTCCTGGAGAAAAACGAGAATTACTGGGATGCCGCCAACGTAACGCTGGAGAAGATCGAGATCACGATCACCTCGGACAGCAACACGCTGCAGGGGATGTATCAGAATGATGAGCTGAGCATCCTCAAGGTATCGGATGAGCTTTTGGCCCAGTATGCGAATGAAAACATTGTGGACAACGAGCAGCTGCGTTTGACGTTTATCGAGTTTAACCCTAATACGAACGAGTATCTGGCAAACATTAAGATCCGCGAGGCGTTGTCGATCGCGTTTAACCGCCGCGCTTTTGCCGAGCAGGTGATGCACAACGGCGACCTGGCGGCCTACGGGCTGGTGCCGGTTGGCGTGGAGGGCTTGAATGGCGGGGACTTCCGTGAACAGGCCGGCAACATCGTGACCGACGCTTCCGACGCTTCTGAGATCGAGCGGGCGAACCAGCTTTTGGAGGAGGGCCTGAAGGAGATCGGTAAGACGAAGGAGGAGATGGCGGAGGGCTTTTCCATCCAGTGCTTAGAGAGCGGCAAGACGCAGGCACAGGCTATCCAGGGAATGTGGAAAACGAACCTGGGCCTGGAGATGCCGGTGAGCGTCCTTGACTTCAACGTGATCTTGCCGATGCTGACCGAGGGCACTTTCGACTGTGTAATCGGCGGCGGCCAGGATTCCGACTACCGCGACCCGCAGGGCTTTATGCAGTTCATCTATGACGAGGGCAAGTGGGACAACGCGGAGTTCAAGGGGCTGGTGGAAAAGGCGCACACGCAGGTGGGCGACGAGAGGATTCAGACTTGGATGGATATCGAGCGGATGGTCCTGGAGAACTTCATCTACATCCCGCAGGTCTATGCGACCAACCATTTTGCTATCAAGAGCAATGTGCAGGGCTTGGCGATCTTTAATTACGGCTATCAGTTTGATTTCAAATATGTGACGATTACGGAGTAAACCCACATAGTGCTGCGGGAGCAGAGGATACATGTCTGCTCCCGCGCTGCGCGTTGGCAGTGGGCGGCGGTGTGCCATTATGTACTGGAAATATGGACGGGATTAAGGAAATACCGCAAGGGTATACCATTATGTACTGGAAACACGGACGGGATTAAGGAAACACCGCAAGGGTGTGCCATTATGTCCTGGAAACACGGACGGGAACAAGGAAACACCGCAAGGGTGTGCCATCATGTCCGGAAAACGCGGACGGGATTAAGGAAACACTGCAAGAGTGTGCCTTTATGTCCGGAAAACGCGGATGGGATTACGGAAAGGGGCGGGAACAATGACGCAGTGTGGGAACGGGCAGGGCGACTGCCGGCTTTCGCCGGCCTATGAGGAATCTCTGCTGAATCCGCAGCAGGCCAGAGGGCGCTTTGGGGAGGCCGGCCCGTGGTATGCGGCGATCTGTGCCGAGGCGGCAGGCTGCGCGGGGGAATCTCTGTTTGCAAGGGAAGCGCTGGCGGGCCGCCGCAGGGAGCTTCTGCGGGAGGCGGAGGCGCTGCTTGCGCCAAAAGGCGCGGGGGATAAGAAAGCGGCCGGGGCCGGAATATGTGCCGGGACGGGCAGCGCCGCCGCTGCGGATCGTGCCGGGGAGGGAAGCGGCACCGGCCGGGAGGAAGCGCTGCGTCTGCTCTGGAAACGCTATCTGCTGGAGAGCGCCGGGGACAGGGCGCTTGCCTTTGCAAAGGAGATGACGGCCATGGGGGACGAGAACCCGTACGAGGCAATTCTTGCGAAGGCGTCTCCCAGGGATACGGAATGGATGGAGGAATACGGTCTGCCGGTCACGCAGTTGGAACGGGATATGATGAAATTCTGGTTTGCCGTGCCGGGGGAGCGGCTGGCGGCGATGGGACGGGCGATTGTGGAGGCGTTTTTGCACGGCTTTATCAGCCAGAGCCGCGTACGGGGGGCACGGACGCGGGTGCGTTTTTTCTATCAGGTCGGCCAGGAGGCGCTGGCCAAGGAGGTGCTGAAGGCGTTTCGTGAGAGGGGGCTGCGGCCGGTGGTCACCGCGCCGCGCACGGCTTATGCGCTGAACCAAAATCAATGCGACCATCGGCTTGACCGGGCCTGTGCCTTTGACGGGGAGCTGTATGAGGCCGAGTGGGCGGCGTACGGCCGGGCGATGCGTTTGTATGAGGAGGAGCTTCGGGATACCTGCGGGATGGTGGGGATCGACCAGTTTGGCGCGGAGCCTGTGATTTTGACGCCGTCGGCGGATGCGCTGCAGCCGGGAAGGGAGGCCGGGGCGCGAAAGGCCGGGCTGGATGCGAGGAAGGCGGAATGGGAGGCGGAGTGGATTCGCCCTTCGGAGATTTCGTTTTGCAAGGTTGCTTTCCCTAACATGCTGGTGGGCGGGCGTTTTAAGGAGGTTTTTGAGGATTTCTTCGCGATGAACTTGGTAGAGTCCGAGCCGTACGAGCGGCAGCAGCAGCGGTTAATCGACGCGATGGACGGCTGCGAGGCGGTGGAGATTCGGGGCTGTAAGGGCAATGAGACGCGGTTGTCCGTGAGCTTGTGGCCGGTGGGGCGGCCGGAGGCGGAGACGAAGTTCCTAAATTGCGGCGGTGATTTGAATATTCCGTATGGGGAGGTTTTTACCACGCCGCGGCTGAAGGGGACGAGCGGGCTTTTCCATGTGGAGGAGATTTGCCTGCGGGGTGTGTTTTACCATGACTTGCGCCTTGTTTTTGAGGACGGCTGGGTGGTGGACGTGGACTGTGAGGAAGGGCGGGAGTATGTAAGGCGCAACCTGCTTGGGCCCCATGAGAGGCTGACGGTCGGTGAGTTTGCTATCGGCACGAATACTCGTGCCTACGCGATCGCCCGCAAGTACGGGCTGGGCGCGCGGCTGCCGATCTTGATTTATGAGAAAATGGGGCCGCATATCGCCGTCGGCGACCCTTGCTTTGCCCATTCGGAGGAGGCGGCGATCTACAATATGTACGACCGAAAGGAGATGGTATGCCGTGAGAACGAGCATACGGCGAAGCGCGGTACGGGGGAAAACGTATACTTCGGGACGCATGTGGACATCACGCTGCCGTATGAGAAGGTGGCTTGGGTGCGCGGCGTCCGTGCCGACGGTTCTTATCTGGAGCTGATTGCCGGGGGGCGGTTTGTGCTGGAGGGGACGCAGGGGCTGAACGAGGGGCTTTATGAGGAAGGCATAGAGTAGCCCGGGAACGTGGATGGGAAAGAGAAAGGTATAGAGTGTTCCGGGAACACGGATGGGAGAGAGAAAGGCATAGAGTGTTCCGGGAACGCGGGCGAGAAAGAGGAGAGCGAATGAAAACGGGTTATACGGGAAGGTGGCTCTATACGGCGGATGCGGCGGGGAGCTGTGTTGAAAATTTTGCGATGCTTACGGAGGACGGGCGTATTGTGTGGGTCAAGCCGCAGGCCGAGGCCGGGTGGGCGGAGGCGGATACCTGGGTAGACCTGGGGGATGTCTTTGTGACGCCGGGATTTATTGACTGCCATGTGCATTTGGCGGGGGATCCGGCGAAGGAGGCATACGAGAGTCCGGGCCGGGAGGCGGCGGGGATCGTATGCGAGGGGGCGGCGCACGCGCGCCAGCTTCTGCATGCGGGCGTGGTGGCTTGCCGTGATTTGGGTTCGTACCGCGGCTATGCGTTGGGGATCCGCGACGCGGTTAATCGGGGATTTCTGGAGGGGCCGAAAATTCTGGCCTGCGGCCAGGCGGTCTGCGCCCGGGGCGGCCACGGCTATGAGATCAGCTACGAGGCGGACGGCGTGGACAGCATGCGCGGCGCGGTGCGCCAGGTAATAAAGGACGGGGCCGACGTGGTCAAGCTGATGGTGTCGGGGGGCGTGAATTCTCCGGGGCCGGAGCCGGGGCCCTGCGAGCTGACGCGGGAGGAGATCGAGACTGGGATCGAGACGGCGCATGCCTGGGGGCGGAAGGTAGGCGTCCACACGCATGGGAATACGGCGATCCGCCTTTGTGTGGAGGCCGGGGTGGATTCGATCGAGCACGGCGTGTTTATGACGGAGGATATTATGGAGCGGATGGCGGAAAAGGGGACTTTTTTGGTGCCGACGCTTTGCGCTCCTTATTATGCGGTGGAGGAGGGAATCCGGCAAGAGCCGGACAATCCTGACCATAAAAAGAGCCGGGAGGTGCTGGGACGCCATCGCGACGTGCTGAAGCGGTGCGCCGAAAAGGGCGTGAGGATTGCCATGGGAACGGATGCGGGATGCCCGTTTAATCCTTTTGACAAGGCGGCCCATGAAATGGTGCTGATGGTGATGGCGGGGCTGACGCCGAAACAGGCGCTGGATGCGGCGACCCGGGGCGGCGCGGAGCTTTTGGAGCTTTCGGAGCTTGGCTCCCTGGAACCGGGCAAAAAAGCCAGCTTTGTGTGTTTGAAGGGCAACCCGCTGGAGAGGATCGAGGCGGTGGACGAGATAGCGGCGCTGTACTTGGACGGGAAGGAAATTTTTCTGGGATAAGGGGAACACGGACAAATAGAGGAAACACCATAGGGGTGTGCCGCTATGTCCTGGGAACACGGACAAATGAAGGAAACACTACAGGGGTGTGCCATTATGTCCTGAGAACATGGACGAATAGAGGAAAGGAATTATATATGGAAGGTTTTTCGTTTTATCAGCCGACAAAACTGTATTTTGGCTGCGGCCGGCTTGCGATGCTGGGCGATTTGGCGGCTTCCTACGGGAAGAGCTGTCTGCTTGTGACCACGCCGAATTCGGAGGAGGTCTTGCGGCCTCTTTATGACCGGGTAAAAGCGATTTTGAAGGAGGCGGGCGTTCGTTTTGTCCATTTTGACGAGGTGGTGCCGAATCCGGATATCCGCGGGATCGAGAAGGCGGTGCGGATTGTGCGCGAGGAAAAGCTGGAGGTGATTATAGGCGTAGGCGGGGGCAGCTCTTTAGATACGGCGAAGGCTGTTTCTCTTTTTTGGGAGTCGGAGGCGATTGACTGGAGGGAGGTTTTTTCTCATTATTCGAGCCCGTCGGAGGATTATGAGCTGCCGGGAAGCCGCGTATTGCCGATGATCGCGGCGCCGACCACGGCGGGGACGGGCAGCGAGCTGACCCAGGCGATGATTCTTTCGGACCAGGAGCACAACGATAAGGAGTGCGTGTATCACCGGGCGGCGTTCCCGAAGGCGGCCGTGATCGACCCGGAGCTGACGAGGACTTTGCCGCCTTATCCGACGGCGGTGACGGGCTTTGATGCTTTTACTCATGCTTTTGAGAGCTTTGTGCGGGAGCTGGCGTCTCCTTATACGATGCTGTTGGCGCGGGAGGCGATGCGGGAGATCGTGGCGACGCTGCCGAAGCTTGTGAGGGAGCCGGCTAATATGGCGTACCGGGAGATTATGTCGCGGGCCGCGGCTTTTGCGGGGATTTCTTTGAGCAACGCGTCGGCTACGATTCCTCATCCGCTGAGCGAGGTCATCGGCGGGGTGACGCCGCGCATTGCCCACGGGCAGTGCCTGGCCTGCCTGTATCCTGGGTTCTTGCGCTTCCAGATCGGCAAGACGCCGGAGAAATGCGCGCAGGTGGCGCGGTTGTTTGATCCGGGGCTTTTGGGGGCGTCGGACGGGGAGGCGGCGGCGCGTCTGCCGGAGCTTATGGAGGCGTTTCTGCGGGAGATTGGCTTGTATAATACGTTGTGGAATTTGGGTGTTACAGAGGAGCAGTATGAGGAGATGCGGGGGAACTTCGTCTTTAACGTGCTGCCGTTTGCCCCGAAGGAAACGCTGCTGGGCATTTTGCAGGCGGCCTACAAGGGGGAATAGGGAATGATTAAATTTAAGGATATCCCGTTTTTGCGGCTGGATATGGGGGCGTACCGGCGGCATTTTGAGGAGGAGCTGGGGCGTTTTGAAGGGGCCGGCTGCTTTGAGGAGGCGTACGACGCGCTGTTAGACTTGGATACGCTGATGGTGAAGTACCAGACGATGGCGACTATTTGTGAGATCCGCAATACGATGGATGTGACGGATGCTTTTTATAAGGAGGAGGCGGCTTACTGCGACCGGATTCGGCCGGAGTATGAGGAGCTGGAGAATCGGCTGAGCCGGCTTTTGGCCGAGAGTCCTTACCGGGAGCGGCTTGCGTATTTTACCGGGGAGGAGGCTTTTTTAAAGGCGGGCTTGAAGCAGCAGTGTTTTTCGGCCGGTATTGTGGAGGAGCTGCGGGAGGAGAACCGCTTGTCGGCCCGCTATTCGCAGCTGACGGCGACGTTGACGGCCGAGACGGAGGACGGGCGTGTTCCGCTTTCTGCGATCAGTAAGTTTATGAGCAGCGAGGATCGCGGGGTGCGTGCCCGCTATAGTCGTCTTTGGGAGGAATCTTGGAGTGGGATTGCCGGGGAGCTGGATACGCTCTACGATGATTTGGTGCGGGTGAGGGCGGCTATCGCCGGCAAGCTGGGCAAGGAAAGCTATACGGAGATCGGCTACTGTAAGATGGGGCGCACCGATTACGGCCGCCGGGAGGTGCGGGCGTTCCGCGAGGCGGTGCGGGAAAGGCTGGTTCCGGTTGTGGAGCGGCTGTTTGAGGAGCAGAGGGTGCGCCTGGGCGTGGAGACGTTGTACCACTATGACGAGGATTTTAATTTTCCGGGCGAGCGCTTTACGATGGCGGAGGACGTGGCCGGGGCTTTCCGGCCGGTCTACCAGGCGTTGTCAAGGGAGACGGCCGTGTATTACGAGGAGCTGTTGGCCGGGGAATATTATGACTTGGCGATCCGCCCCGGGAAGATTAACGGCGCGTATTCGAATCTGGTGGGGCGTTATAATATGCCGTTTATTTTTGAGACGTACAATGGGACGTTTGGCGCGGTAAAGACGTTTGCCCATGAGACGGGCCACGGCTTCCATTCGTATTTGAAACGGGGGGAGGCGTTCCGTTTTATGGAGGACTGCGGCTCGGATCTGGCGGAGATTCATTCGATGAGTATGGAGTTTTTGGTGTGGCCGTACTTGGAGTCGGTCATGCCGGCGGAGCAGATTGGGCGTTATTGTTATCAGCATCTGAAAACGGCGCTGGCTTTTATCCCTTACGGGTGCGCGGTCGATGAGTTTCAGGAGACGGTCTATGACCATCCTGAGATGAGCCCGGGGGAGCGCCTGGAGCTGTGGAAAAGGCTGGAGGGGGCGTATACGCCGTTTCGCCGGTATGAGAATGACTTGTTTTTGCGAAAGGGGCGTTTTTGGCAGAAGCAGACGCATATCTATAAGTGGCCTTTTTACTATATTGATTATGTGCTGGCTCAGACGTGCGCGCTGCAGGTGCATTTCTTGAACGAACGGGACCGGGAGCGGGCGTGGAGGTGCTATATGGATATTTTGCGCTACAGCGGGCATTATGGCTTTAGCGGGACGCTGAAGCGGGCCGGGCTGGCTTCGCCTTTTGAGCCGGGGCAGGTGGAGGAGCTGGCTAAGAGGGCGCTGGCTTCTATGGAGGCATTTAAGTTATGAGGGGGGTGGATTTGCTGCAGCGTACGGTACATATTAAAAACGGGACGGTCGCGACGATGGGGCCGCAGGGGGTCGTCGCGGGAGGGGAAGTTTTGATCGTGGACGGCAGGATTGCCGGGGTCGGCACGGGGCTTCGGGCGCCGGAGGGCTGTCCGGTGATTGATGCGGGCGGCGGCTTTGTGATGCCGGGTATCATCGACGCCCACAGTCATATCGGGATTTTTGAGACGGGCATCGGCGAGGCCGGCGTGGACGGGAACGAGGAGCACGACCCGGTTACGCCGCACATGCGGGGGCTGGACGGGATTTATCCGCTTGATCCGGAATTTGGGCGGGCCTGCAAGGCGGGCGTGACTTGTGTGGCGACGGGCCCCGGCAGCGCGAATCCTATCGGCGGCCAGTTTTTGGCGATGAAAACCTGGGGGCGGACGATGGAGGAGATGGTGATCCGTGAGCCGCTGGCCATGAAGATAGCGTTTGGGGAAAACCCGAAAAACGTATACGGGAGGAGCCAGACTCCGGCGACGCGCATGGGGGTGGCGGCTTTGATTCGGGAGGCGCTTTACAAGGCCAGGGAGTATGCCGGGAAGAAGGAGCGGGCGCAGGGCGCCCCCGACCGCCTGCCGCCGTTTGACATGAAGCTGGAGGCGTTGATTCCGGTCGTGAGGGGGGAGCTGCTGGTCAAGGCGCATGCCCACCGGGCGGACGATATTATGACGGCGATCCGCATTGCGGAGGAGTTTGGGCTGAAGATGACGATTGAGCATGCCAGCGAGGGGCATTTGATTGCGGAGGAGCTGGCGCGCAAAAACAGGATTGTGATCCTGGGTCCGTTTACGGGCTTTGCGCACAAGAACGAGACGCGTTATCAGGACGAGGCTTCGGCGGGGATCTTGGAGAAGGCGGGCGTGAAGCTGGCGATTATGACCGATCTTCCGGGCATGCATGAGGAGAATCTAGTGGTGTGCGCCGGAATCTGCCGCCGCCGGGGCTTGAGCGAGGAGGGCGCGCTGCGGGCGATTACTCTGCATGCGGCCGAGGCGTTGGGGCTTTCCGGGCGGCTGGGGTCGCTTGAGGAGGGCAAGGACGGCGACGTGGCGGTGTTTGATAAAAACCCGGTGAGGCATCTGGACGCGGCGTGCATCTGCACCGTATTGGACGGGGCAGCGGTACATAGAGAGATTTAAAGGGTATTACAATAAAACGTTGGAGGTAAGGTTATGAAACACATTAAAATTGCAGCAGGACTGGCTCATGTAAGCTATGCGCGCATCGCGGACCGCGCGCTGGAGGCGATCGAGGGGGGCGTGGATTATATCCATTCGGACGCTGCCGACATGTATGACTTGAGGAATATGCAGCTGATGGGCGGCCCGCAGATTATTTCGGGTCTGCGCGAGGTGACCGATATGCATATCGAGTGCCATATTTATACGATCGAGTGCGACCGGCTGTTTGTGGAAAAGCTGGCGGCGGCCGGCTGCAACATGCTGATCGTGCCGGCTGAGCATTTTATCGGCGCGCCGCTGGCGTATTTGATCAATTATTGTCGTGAGTTTGGGATGAAGATTGGTTTGACGCTGGGATGTTATACGCCGCTTTGTTTTGTGGACGAGTCGGTGAATGATATCGACCGTCTGCATATCGTGACGCACGGCGTGGACGAAACCGACGGCCAGGATAACTGGGGCTGGCGGCGGTCGGCCGTAGACTTGGTAAAGCGGGCCCGCAAGCTGATCGACGAGAAGAACCCGCGCTGCGAGCTGTCGATCGACGGCGGTCTGCGGCATGATAATATGGAGCCGCTGATTGCCTGCAATCCGGACGTGGTGGTGCTGTCGTCGGCGGTATTTAAGGATCCGGACGGGATCCGGGCCGGCGTGCAAAAGTGCCGCAAGGCAATTGATGAGGCGGCGGCGAAGTATGGATTGGAGTAGGGAGAGGGGGATTGTAGCAGTTAGAAGGTGAGGGAGCGGGAAGCGCTGCCCCGGCGGATGCGGGGCGGCGCTTTTTTGGAGGGGGGAGGGAGTGTGGATTTTATCTTTTCGTAGGGGAGGGCGGCTTGGGGGGTGTGGAAGTTGAGAATGCCTATTATCGCCTCCCTGTTGGGAACGTTTATCAGACGGAGCTTTTGCTGGATTTATCTTTTCGTAAGGAAAATGGCTTTGTTTTTCATGTCGACTTCAAACGCCGTTTCCGATATACGAATCAATTCCGTTCCTACCGGGGCGGTTATGTATTTATAAACATCTCTGTCCAGTTCATGGCATACTTGGCCGAGCGGCATTAAGACAATGTTTTTTGCATCCGAATTATAGTGTTCGTCCTCGTTTCCTGCAAAAAAGGTCCATCCGCTGTCTGCGGGATTGTTGGGCTTGCGCCTGTACATAAAGCCGACTTTCCAGCCTTCCTCTGCAATTCTCCTGGAAACAAGCGCGCCTTGGTTCATGAGTGCGCGCATTTTTTTGATTTCTTCATATCGGCTTTCATGATTCAAAAAGTTATTCCGCATTTCGTCGCTAACAGGGGCGTCGGTGCGGAGGCTTTCAATATTTGCGTTCCATTTGTTGCTGTCCTCTGCCTGATGCCTTAAAAGCACAGCCAAATCCAGCAATTCTTCTTCTTTGCGCTTAATATGAGCGCGCGCTTCTTTGCACAGGTTTTTTCCGGCATTGTCATAAATAAATACCTGCACGGTTCCGTCTCGATAAAGCAGGAGCTTTACCGCTCCCATTTTGGCTTCATCGTCATAAAACATCATAAAAGGCGGCAGCTTACCGTTGACATACCATTCAAATTCGGTTCCGTCCTTGCTGTTCATGAAATAGACGGCCCCGTTTTCTTCCAAATCGCCGGATTTTACCTGCGGCAAATATTGTTCCTTGTTCTGTTCCATCATGCGTTTTATTTCAGCTAAGATCACGTTCATACTTGATACCTCTGTTTTATATTGCGAGATGTAATTTATCTAATTCCTTAAATCATCATACCATATTCAATTGCAAAAAGCAATCTGCGCGTTGCCCTATTCCGACGATCCGGACCGTCAAGGGTCGGGGGGTATTTTTTTCGTTGTCATTTTGCCGCCGAAAACGGGGGAGCGGGATTTTACAATTTTGCCGCCGCGTCTCCGGCCTTTTCTAAAGATTTCTAAAGAACGGAATGGAATGTTATGCAACGGGGCTTGATTTTTGGGGGGATTGGAGGTATACTGTTTTCGACATATGACGGAAAGAGGAGACGGAGATATGGCAAGACCCGTGAGATGCCGGAGGATTTGCGAGGAGCCGCTCTATGACAGCTTTGCCCCGGCGGGGGCGGTCTGTGAAAATGTGGTGTTTTTGACGGTGGACGAGTATGAGGCGATCCGTTTGATTGATTTGGAGAGGTGCACGCATGAGCAGTGCGCGAAGCGGATGGACATTTCTCGTACGACGGTGACGGAGGTCTATGAGGCGGCCAGGGGAAAGCTGGCGGATTGTCTGGTGAACGGGAAAACGCTGCGGATTATGGGCGGGCATTATCGTCTCTGCGACGGCTCGGCTCTCCGTTATTGTCAAAGGGACTGCCGGAAAATGGGCAGGAACATGGAAACGCCGCAGGGGCGTGTTATTGTGTCCTGTGAACATGGACAAGAACAAGGAAAGAAAGGAATGAATGAGATGAGGATTGCGGTAACGTATGAAAACGGGATGGTTTTTCAGCATTTTGGGCACACGGAGCAGTTTAAGCTTTATGATGTCGAGGAGGGGCGGATTGTTAAGGAGGAGGTCGTGAGCACCAATGGCAGCGGGCATGGCGCGTTGGCGGGCTTTTTGACTGGTCTGCATGTGGATGTCGTGATCTGCGGCGGGATCGGCGGCGGCGCGCAGACAGCGCTGGCGGAGGCGGGGATTCGGCTCTATGGGGGCGTGAATGGCAGTGCGGATACGGCGGCGCGGGCGTTTGTAGAGGGGAAGCTGGCATATAATCCGGCTGTTTGCTGCGACCATCATGGGCATGGGGAGCATGGCGGGCATTGCGGGGAGGATAAGCATGGGTGCTCCTGCTAAAGGGGCGGTGCGGGGGAAGGGTATTGCGGGGGGAAGGTATTGCGGGGGAAGGGTATTGCGGAGGAAGGGTATTGCGGGG
>CANSWW010000016.1 GCA_947650845.1 uncultured Lachnospiraceae bacterium | reverse complement strand
GTCGTCAAAAGACCGTTTGTGGTCATTTCGTGGTCAAAGTCTCTAAGCAGATCGCACTTTCCACCACCTTTATTAAAAGCCCTGGCCATAAACCGCAACAACAGCTACCGGCAATCCGCCCAGCGATCCTTCCGAAGATACACACACCAATACACGGCCCCCAGCGCAGTCCCGCCGACCATATTCCCCAGCGTAACCGGCAGCAGATGGCAAAGCAGAAAATTCCCCCATTGAAGGGCGGCCGTATCGACACAAGCCATGGCGGCCGCCTGGGCATAATCGGCGTCTGCCAGGGCAAAGAGCCCGGCCGGGATATAGTACATATTAGCGACGCAGTGCTCGTAGCCGCAGAGCACGAACAGCAGGATCGGAAAATACAAGCCGGCGATCTTGCCGATTACGTCCCGGGCGGCAAAGGAAATCCAGACCGCCAGGCAGACGAGCAGATTGCAGAGGACGCCGCGCAGGAAGGCGTCCGAAAAGGAAAGGCTGCATTTAGCGGCGGCGGTTTGAATGGCCGAGACGGCCAGGCCGTTGTCAAAAAGGCTGAAGGTGTGCCCGGCCGTCACGGCCCAGGCGATGAGGAGGCTTCCGAAAAAATTGCCCGCATAGACGATGACCCAGCTGCGGACCATGGCGAGGGGGCGGATTTCCTTCTGTAAAAGAGGAAGGACCAGCAGGCAGTTTCCGGTAAAAAGCTCGCTGCCGGCCAACAGGACAAACGTAAGCCCGGCGGGAAAAAGGCAGGCCCCGGCCAGCTTGGCGACCGAGGCCTGTTCGATCGAAACGGAGACCACGGAAGCGCCCACACCGGCCAGGGCGATATAAATGCCGGCCATAACGGCCAGAAGAAACATTCGTCCGGGAGAAAGTGAGACCTTTGCTTTGCCAACGGCCAGGTAATTTTCAGCGATTGCAGCGGGTGTATTCATAAAGACTCCTTGCGTCGTCAAGACCATCAGGTGTTTGCTTGTATCACAGCTTCGATTCGCTCGCGGACCATGTGAGCGATTTCTTTTGTCCGCATCCCTTGGTATTCTTCATAGGGAATAGGAGGAAGATAATGAATCTGTACGGTTACCGGCTTGATGCTGTGGGTATCAAACGGCCGAAAACAGTCAATGAGAGCGACCGGCACAATCGGGCAGCGGCTGCCCATAGCGCTTTTAAAGGTCCCGCCTTTAAATTCGCCGACCTCATTGCCACGGCGGGAACGGGTCCCCTCCGGAAAAATCAAAAAATTCTCTCCGTTTTTAACCCGAGCCGCCATTTCATTGATCACTTCTACGGCGTTTTTCAGACTGCTCCGGTCCAAAAGAATGGCGCCTAACAGCAGGCGCACCTGTTTGACCAGGATCCAGTTGGCCGTCTCTTTTTTCATCACAACACTAAAGGGCTGCGGGCAGGTGGCAAGAAAGGTCAAGCCGTCAAAAAATCCCTGGTGGTTCGGAAAAAAGATGAATCCCGGCTGCTCGGGGATGTTTTCCAGACCGTGCACCTCCAGGGTTACACGCCCTGCCTGACAGGCCCGGCGCGTGATATGCTGCAGCAGCGCATACTTTTCTTTGAGGGAGTGCTTGTCGTTGTACGGCCATGTCCAGACCTTGAACGCCCAGCCGGGGACATGGGGCAGCAGACGCAGAACCATCAAAAGGATTCGTTCCATCGTAAAATCTCCTTGGTCTAAAATTGATCTTTATCGCCGGTATTTTTTATCCATCGTAAAGCCCCGGCCGCGGACCTCGTTGACCTGGCCGACAATCAGGAACGCGTCCGGATCGATCTCGGCTACGAGGTTTTTAAGGCCGACAAGCTCACGCTTGGAAAGAACGGTCAATACGGCATAGGATTCCGTGCGCGTGTGACCGCCTTCGACTTCAAATAAAGTAGCGCCGCGGTCCAGTACGTCCTGGATTGCGCGGTTGATCTTCTCATAATGAGGGCTGACGATCGTAACCTGTACCCGTCCCTTGCCGACCAGCAGCATGCGGTCCAGCGTGATGGTGTAGATTAAGACCATCACAATCCCATAGAGCACCTGCTCGGTGTTGGAAAAGAACATTTGCAGAACCAGGATCAGAAAATCGAAGGCATACAGCCCGATGGACACCGGCAGTCCCCAAAGGCGGTTCAAAATCAGAGGCGGGATGTCCATACCGCCGGTAGAAGCGCCGGCATGGATCACCAGGCCGATTCCGGCGCCGACTAAGAGCCCGGCGCACACGGTAGCAAGCATGGGGTCGGCCGTCAAAGAGACGCCGTTCGAGAGCGTCTGCAAAATTTGGAAAATAACCGGATAATAAAAGGTGCTGAGGATCGTTGTCAAAGCAAAAGATCGTCCAAGGATAAAGGCCCCGGCCAAAAACATCACAATATTAAATACAGGGATAAATAATTCCAGCGGGACTTTCAGAAAATGGAAAAAAAACAGTCCCAGACCGGTAGTTCCGCCCGTAATCAGGCCGGTCGGCAGGACGAAAAACACAATCCCCAGGCAGTACATAGTATTGCCCAGGAGAATCAGCAAAAGAGGATAGAGTTTCTTGGAAAGCTTCATAAAACCGTTCCTTTTCATGCCTTGATCATTCGCTGTGCAGACAGCGGGGGAATTTCGATCCGGTATCCGGAGAGAAACTATCTCCGGGATACCGCATCCCCTGACCATTTTAGGGGATGCCGGCAAAAAATACAAGGCTTTTACTCATATTTGTCCCACTTTTTTCATAAGATAGCTTATAGGAGAGTGAGAGTATGTCAGAATTTAAGCGTTGGATTTCGTATATCTTTTCCTATGATACGGGGGGCAAAAGAAAGAATGTCGGTTTTGCCAAAGTGGATGCCAGGGAGGGAAAATGCCGCCTGCAGGTTTGCGTCCGCGGGATTTACGGCAGCGACGGGCGCAAGCTGGACGTGGGAATTTACAGCTGGGACTTGGGCGGCCCCCGAAGGGTTTCGGTCGGAAAGCTGTATATACGCGGCGGCGCCGGAGAATATGCGGCGGTTACAAAGGCAGACAACCTGTTTGACTCCGGCATAAGCCTGGAAAAAAGCGGCGGGCTGTGGCTGACAGGGCCGCAGGCAGGCGCATTGCATCTGTCCTCCTGGGATAAAGAGGAGCCGGATATAAGGGATTTCCAACCAGGAATGCAGGAAAAGCCCGTATATGTTTCAGCAGCCTCGGTAAGCGCGGCTGCCGAGAGCGCGGCCGCCGATACGGTTTTTGCGGGCATGGCGCCGCCGGCGGATATGCCCTTGTTTGTTCAGAGCGGGTCTTTGGACGTACAGACACGCTCCGCCCACGGACCGTCGCCGTTAGCCCTCCGGGCAGGCGGACGTGACGGCAACGAGAATCGGCAAGGCATTTCTTCTTTACAGGGCCTGCCCCAGGGGCAGCTGCAAGTGATCGACGTGGCGCGGCTGCCGGAACCGGATTTATGGGAGAGCCTGTGCCGGTATTATCCGAAAACAGGAGCGGAGCTTTTGGACAAGGGGGTAGAGCTTCTACAGATCCGGCCGGCGGATATCCGTTATCTGCCGCGGCGCCTGTGGCATTATGGAAGCAACAGCTTTTTGCTTCACGGCTATTACCATTACAAGCACCTGATCCTGGGGCGGATCTCGCGGGGCGGGAAAAAAGAATACATACTGGGGGTACGGGGAAAGAAGGAGAAACGGGAAAGCTTCTCGGCCGGACTGTTTGGCTTTGAGTATTTTCTGGCCTCGGGAAAAAATGCGCCGGAGGGGTACTGGTACACGCCGATCACACTGGATCCGGAACGCTAACCGAAAAAAATTCGGCGGCCTTTTTATCTGGCGGCGAGGATTTAATGCTAAATCCTGCGTTTGATTCTGAAAAATTTGGAAAGAATGTTAGAAGGCGGGAATACGCCGGCAGAATAAAACGACAATGTCGAATGGTAAGGTGTGAGTATATGTGGAGTGAGGCAAGACAGCTGGCACAGGAGAGGCTGGCTTATTATCACGAGGCGGGAACGCGGTTTTCGCCGCAGCTGTTTGGCCGGCAGTTGGCGGCCTTTGTGGAGAAGGTACAGCTGGAACAGGAAAAAAAGGACGTTTTGTTTTTATGTATCGGCAGCGACCGTTCCACCGGGGACAGCTTAGGACCGCTGGTTGGTTATAAATTAGAGAGACAGGGCGGTGGTAACCGGCTTTTGGGAACCCTGGAGCAGCCGGTTCACGCAATTAACCTGGAGGAGACGATGGGGCGGATTGAAGAGGAGTACGGGGATCACGTGATCGTGGCGATCGACGCTTCGATCGGCCGCCATGAGCACGTAGGCTATATAACGGTCGGCCTGGGCTCCTTGAAGCCGGGCCTGGGCGTGCGCAAAAACCTGGGGGCAGTGGGAGATGTCTTTATCACGGGAATCGTGGGAAGCGGCAGCGTCTGGGAGCCTTTGCTTTTGCAGAATACGCGCCTGTCGGTGGTCATGGAGCTGGCGGACTGCATCTGCGAGGGGATCTGCGCGTACGATTCATTGGAAAAACAGGCAGTGGGCCTGGGCTGAATTTATAGAAAGACAGGGGCTTTTTGGCGATGGCGGCCGAAAGCCCCGCCGTACCATTATGCCCTGAGAGCACGGGCAAGCAGAGGGAACACCGCAAGGGTGTACCATTATGCCCTGAAAAAACGGGCAAGCAGAGGGAAGAAAGGAGAGAGCCAAGATGGAACGTATCCCCAAAAACATCCGGCAGATCGGCGGACGGGAGGAGCGGCTAAAAACCTATGTGGAGGATTATGTCGGTACATATTTGAGAAAATTGCAGGAGGAGAGGGAAGAGGACGGGGCGGTCGGTATGCTTGCAGGGAGCTGGCAGAAGGAGGGCGATAACGACTGCGTCTTTATAAGCGGCGCGCTCGAGGTGTCGGGAGCGCATACGGACGGCGGTCGGCTGCGGATGACGGACGAGGCGTGGGACGATGCCTACGGTTCTTTGGGAACGTATTTTTCCGGGCAGGAGCTGTGCGGAATTTTTGTGTGTGAGGGGACATGCCGCCGGTTCCGCCGCCAGGCGCTGTTTGCTGCGGTGAGAGAGAATTTTCCGGACAGCGCCCGGTCGCTTTTGTTTGTGCTGACCGAGGAAGGGGAAGAGATCGTTTACTGGATCACACCGCGGGAGGAAGAACGTCTGCAGGGGTATTTGTGCTATTTTGAACGCAACGAAGCCATGCAGGAATACATGATGGACCATTTGAGCCGGCGACAGATCGAAAAAGAAGAGCTGCCGGGACGGCGTGGCGAGCGGGAAGCAGCCTGGCAGCAGGACAGGCCCGAGGGAGCGGCCCGTGGCAGCGACGGCGCATTGGGAAACGGCGGCGCGATGAAATCGGCCGGCGCGGCGGGAAGCGATCCGGTCGAGAGCTTTCGAGAGCGTATGCAGCGTCAGCAGGAGGAAAAAGAGGAAAGGGAGCAGCAAAAAAACGCATCCAAAGGCGGCGGCCGCGGTTTGTTTGGCTTGTGTGCGGCGATGGCGGCGGTTGTGTTTGTGAGCGGTTTTTTGCTGATGCAGCGGGAGCAGGGCGGGATTCGGATTGCGGATATTTTGCGACAGCTGCAAATTGACCCGTCTCAGCTGCTGCCTGTTTCCGGCCGGCCGGAGAGCGACACGGAAGAAGTGCTGGAACAGACCCGCCCGGTTGTGGTGGAGGAGGTTCCCGGAAATGTATATCCCACGGAGGGGGACAAGCCGATTGCCGAGCCGACCGGCGGCGGTCAGGCGGGGGAAACAGCCGTAGGCGACCCGGCGGCGGATCCGGGTATCTCACAGGAATCGACACCGGCCGGAGAGGCAGGCGGGATGGATCCGGCGGAAACAGCGGCAGCGGAAGTACCGGGGGCGGTCGAGACAGCGCCGCCGGATGCGGCCAATCCGGATAGCTCTGCGGCGCAGGTTCCGGGCGCGGAAGCACCCGCAGGCACAGAAACGGAAACTCTGGCACAGCAACCCCCGACGCCGACAAACGCGCCTGCGCCGGAAAGCACGGAGACGGCGGCTCCCCCGGCCGAGACGGCGGCTTCTACCGGGGTGACCTATGTAGTAGAGGCAGGCGATTCTCTGTATTCGATCAGCCGCAAATTTTATGGGACCGAGGCAATGGTATCCAAAATACAGGAATTAAACGGGCTCAGCAACGCGGATTTGATCAAAGAAGGACAGAGCCTGATCCTGCCCTGACGATTTTTCCCGGAACAATCGGCCAAAAGAGCGGCATGGGCGCGGCGTTTTTCTAATCAACCAACGGAAGCCGCACTAAAAATTCGCTTCCCTGCCCGACCTTGCTGCGGACGCGGATATCGCCGTGATGCAGCACCGTTAGCTCTTTGGCGATCGAGAGCCCAAGCCCGCTGGAATCATGCTTGTTATCCGATTTCGTATAAAAATAGCGCTCAAAAATATGCTCCGCGTCGGCCGCGCTGATGCCCTTGCCGCTGTCGCACACCGAGACGACGACAAAGCCGGGAACCGGCTCGGAAGCGGCCGCAGAGAGGATGGGCACGGCTCCCGCGCCTTCTCTGTTTTCTTCCACCCGCATACGAACCGAGACCGTCCCGCCCTCCGGCGTATAATGCAAAGCGTTGGAGATCAGGTTTTGAAAAATCTGCTGTAGCCGGACTGCGTCGCCCCATACGTACAGATTCGGGATCACCTCGGCCGAGAGAGCGATCCCTTTTTGCTGCGCCTGAAGTCGGAGGGAAGCGGCGAGTCTTTGCAAAACCTCCGACAGACATTCGCGCTGAAAACTGAGCATCAGCTTTCCCTCCTGCAGCTTGACCAAAAGAAATAAATCCTCCGTAAGGCTGGAGACAAAATCGCTGCGTTCCTTGAGAATCGGCAGCATGGCCGGCAGGGAATCCGCGTTTGCCTCCAGCGTCTCCAAACAGCTGCGCATCACAAAAAGCGGGGTGCGCAGGTCATGGGTAATATTCATAATCATGCTTTGGCGCTCGTCCTGCATCTGCTTGAGCCGTTCGGTCCGCTTTGACACCAGCTCATCCAGATGGCGGGCCAGCCGCTCGCTCTCGTCAAATTGCCGAGCAAACCTTTGATTGACAAAAACCATAATTGCCAAGGACAAGGGAATATCAATAAAATGCACATGGCGCAGAAAGTAAAACAGCAGGCTTTCCCGGGCGGATACCCAAGAAAAGGGCAGCAGCAAAATGCTGGGCGAGAGCCCGACACGGAGCAGCATGCCGAAAAACGGCCACAGCGCGCCGCGGATTTTTTTAGCCACGGCGCTGGATAAGGCCGCCAGGCACAGCAGATAAAGAAGTACATTCGTAACGGCGCGCAGGGGCGGAATAATCTGAGAAATCAAATAGGCGGTCACGGCCCACAAAGGCAGGCACGACCAGCGCAGGCAGGCTTCCAGCCGGGGCGGCAGAGACTGTTCCGAAAGACGCAGGCAGTATTTCAGGCTGGCGATGGCCGCCAGAGGAGTAAAACTGCGGCCAATGACCAGGCCCGGGTACGAAGCCTGCCAGGAATCCGGCAGAACACGGAAAACCTCCCACAGAAGCAAGAGGGACTGAAAAAACAGAAAATCCAGCAAATATTTTTCCGAAGGCTTGCCGCGGTAGAGCACCAGCGCGTACACGGCAAGCACCAGCATTGCCGCCACGGTAGCCCAGGTCGCCTGCTCTTTCAGGCGCAGCCAATGCGCCAGGTCTGTCCGATTGGCAACATAAACATTGCATGCAGGTTCCGCAAGAAAAAGACGCAGGCTGCCTTTGTCATTCGGCAAAGCCGGTAAGGGATATTCCTGCGGGTTGTCGGGCGACGGCAGCAAAGGAAGTCCGTCGCAGAGAATCTGCGGAGCCGGACTCAGGCGGGAAACCCATAGAGACAGGAATATACCCGTCTCAGGGACCGTATCGTGGGCGGAGGGGCCTACAGAAAGCGTAAAAGTCCATCCCCCTTCTGTCTCCTCCCAACCGTTTAGACGGCTGCCCCAGTAAAGATCGGGAGAGAGCTCCTGACCGTTTTCAAGGACAGGCTGTCTGGCGTTCAGAAAGAAAAAAGCGGCCCACATGGCGGCCACACAAAGGCAGCTAAGGAGAAAGATGGTTTGGGCCTGACGTTTCATGGGAGCTCCTTCCTGGAATGCGGCGGCGCATTTTTGCTAAAAACCGCCCGGGGGTTATCGGTCCGCCCTCATTATACGTTGAAACATCTGCAAATGCAACCGCTTTGCGATACCGAAGTCCGCCTGCTTTTGAAGGCGATCCCGCTCCTGCAAAATTCCGGTTGTGGTCCCGGATTATATATGA
Organism: uncultured Lachnospiraceae bacterium; assembly: GCA_947650845.1. GTDB lineage: Bacteria > Bacillota > Clostridia > Lachnospirales > Lachnospiraceae > RGIG7193. The sequence continues at coordinate 13,327 of CANSWW010000016.1, read as the reverse complement.
TAAAATAAAAACAGTGTCTTTGAATTTCCAGACAAAAGGAAAAAAAGGAGCCTGACCCCGCAAGAGTGCGCAAAATGCCCTGAAAACACAGGCGTGTGAGGAGGAAACCATGACTCAGATTCTGCTGATCGAGGACGACAAAGCAATCTGCGATATCACCCGCTATTTTCTCGAAGGACAAAAGCAATATCAGGTAACCTGCGCCCGCACAGGCGGCCAGGCTATGACCTACGCCAGAGAACCCTTCGACCTGATTATCATGGATATCCTGTTGCCGGATACCAACGGCATCGACCTCTGCCGCTCTCTGCGCAAGTGGCAGCTCTGCCCGATTCTCTTTTGCAGCTGCTTAGACGATGCCGATACCATGGTACGCGCCCTGGAAATGGGCGGCGACGACTTCATCGCCAAACCCTTCGACAACAAAGTCCTTCTTGCCAAGATCCAGGCAAACCTGCGCCGCGTACACATGGATACCAGGCAGGAACAAAAGGACAGCGGCTGCTTTGGCGCGTTTTGCTTGCAGCCCCAGACGCACCAGGTGACCGTCGAGGGGCGCAGTGTCAAGCTGTCGCAGATCGAATACCGCATTCTTTCCTATCTCGTCCATCATCCGGGCGTATACCTGTCCGGCCAGCAGATTTACCAGGCTCTTTGGGGAAAAGATCCTCTCGGCGATACGCGGACGGTGCAGGTCCACATCCACAACCTGCGCAAAAAAATCGAGGCCGATCCCGCCAATCCGGTCTATTTAAAAAGCGTATGGGGAAAAGGGTATTATTTCAACAGCGGCGCGTAAAAATACGCCCGGCTTAATTTTTTTCTTAACATCTCTCCTTGCTTTATTAAGAAACCTTAATATTTTGCCGGCCAAAAAGGGAAGCTTTACCAAAAAGCCTTCCTGTTTTTTGTGTATGTTGCCAAAACGAGCGTTTGTGCCTTAACAATCTATTAGGTGGAGCGGCATAGAAAAGTATATTATAGTTAGGAACGGACGCCGGTATGGCAGCATACCGGCAGGCTGAAAAAGCGTTCGGCCGATTCAGCTTCTAAACCAAGAAAAATAAGGGGAGAATGAAAATGAGTAAAACGTTAAGCCGCAGAGATTTCTTAAAGGGAGCCGCTGCCAGCGTAGCCGGCATTGCCGCCATGGGCGTGCTGGGCGGATGCAGCAGCGCTGACGCTACCACGGCTGCCGCAACCGAAGCGGCCGGCACGACCGCCGGCGAGCCGACGACGGCCGCACAGACCGCTGCCGAGACAACGGCGGCCAAGGCAGGCACGTATATTCCCGGAACATACAGTGCGACGGCCCAGGGTATCGGAACCGTCCTTGTTACCATGACCTTTGACGAAGAAAATATTACCGACGTCGTACTCGACGTATCCGGAGAAACGGCCGGCGCAAATTACGGCCAGGCGGCCGCCGAGCCCCTGCGCGAAGCGCTGATGAGCGCGCAGAGCGCCGAGATCGACGGGGTAGCCGGCGCGTCGATCACCAGTGGTGCCGTCAAGGAAGCGGCCGCGAAGTGCATCGCCCAGGCCAAGGGCGAGATTCCGATCGAGACGCTGCCGACGGCCGGCGACAGCGAAGCGGCGGCCGCCGATTGGCTGGGCGCGGAGCCCGAGATCGCCGAGAGCGAGATTACCGAAACCTGGGATACCGATATCCTGATCGTAGGAGCCGGCAACGGCGGCCTGTGCGCCGCGGCCTACGCGGCCAAGAAGGGCCTGGACTTCCGCGTGATCGAGAAAGGGACCGACCCCGCCCGCGTGCGCGGCTGGTACGGCGCGATTGATTCCGAGGACGCCGCCGCCGCCAACGAGCCGCCGGTCGACCGCGCGGCTCTGCGCAACGAGCTGAAGCGCTATGCCTCCGGCAAGTGCAACCTGCGTGTGTGGAACACCTGGATCAACGAATCCGCGGCCATGCATAAATTCATCAAGGATTGCTTCGCCCAGTACCTGCCCGACGCGACCGTAGAGGTCACGGCCGGCGAAGAAGCCGTATGGCCCGAGGCCCAGGGCTTTTATTTCCCGGTCTGCGAGCATTACTGGAGCCTGCCGGACGGAAAGCGGGTAGACCGCCAGGATGTGTTCCGCCAGATCGTGGAGCAGGAGGCGGGCGTCCCGATCGACTTCCAGACCTCGCTTGTCAAGCTGGAGAAAAACGGCGGCCGCGTGAGCGGGGCAATTGTCTGCAACCTGGCGACCGGCGCTTATATCCGCGTCAACGCGGCCCAGGGCGTCCTGCTGGCAGCCGGCGGATACCCGCACAACAGCGCGATGATGGAGCAGCTCGACCCGTTAGGGACGGCCGTCACCACCTCGAATGTATCCTGGCCTACCGACACCGGCGACGGCATCAAGGCGGCCAAATGGATCGGCGCGGCTATGCAGGCCGAAGCCGCCCCCATGCTGTTTGACCGCGGGATCGTAGCGCCCGGCGTGGATGCCGGCTATGAGACGACGGCCACCGGCGACAAGGTATTCCGCGCCACCGAAGGGCAGTTCAACCTGGGAACACAGCCGTTCCTCAAGGTAAACCGCCACGGCCTGCGCTTCACCAACGAATCCGGCACCTACGACATGATGCCCTACGCGGCCTACAACCAGCCCGGCCATGTCTATGCCTCCGTCTTTGACGCCAACATGCCCGACGACGTGCAGCGCTTCCATACCCTGGGCTGCTCGGCCGCCACGAGAAAGAACCCGCAGGGCCAGCTCGAAGCCTTTGAAAAGCAGATCGAGAAAGGCAACGCCTTCAAGGCCGATACGCTGGAGGAGCTGGCGGACATGATGGGCTTTAGCGGCGAGAGCAAGGAGAACTTCCTGGCCACCTGCGCCCGCTACAACGAGCTCTTTGACAAGCAGGACGACGAGGATTTCGGCAAGCCCGCTTACCGTTTAAGCGCGCTGAAAACGGCGCCCTTCTACGGCTTCTGGATGGGCGCCTGCATCCTGACCACCGAGCAGGGCATCCTCTGCAATGAGAAGGCCCAGGTCGTCGACGAGGCCGGCGACCCGATCGAGGGACTGTTCGTCTGCGGCGACAACGCCGGCGGCTTCTTCGTGGATAACTATCCCTGCCTGATGCCCGGCGTAGCCATGGGCCGTACCATGACCTTCGCCATCAAGGCCGTCAAGATCGCTTCCGGCGAAGAAGCATAAGCGGCCGTCAGATTATAAACAGCATATTGCCAGACGCACAAAAAGAAACGCTGTCCGCGCGGCCCAAAGCCGGCCCCGGACGGCGTTTTTGACGCTGACAGGTTATCGACAGGGTGGGACCGATGGCGGCCGGCGGTAAAGTTTTGCCGGGGAATGTTGAGGTTTACGAGTCGGTATGATACACTAAGCTTAGATTCGCATAAGGCAGGACCATCCAAGAAGCCCCGGAGGGAAAATAATGCGCAAGATAAAAAAATCCACATTGATGGGAACCTATTACCGCAGCTTCCTTCTGTTGATTGTGATACCGCTTGTCCTGGTGTTCCTGGGGGCGGAAATTGCCGTCGGGTATACCTTGAGAAGCACATCGATCGAGACGATCGATGTGCTGCAGGAGAATATCGCCAGCACGCTGAGCAGCGACGTGCGCACCAATTCGCTGCAGCTGTCCCATTTTGTGTATGCAGGAGACGGCGAGTTTATGCAGGTGGCGGCCAAGACGCATGAAAGCAGCGGGACGGCCTGGTATGCGGCCGAGCAGCAGCTCCAGCAGGCGTTTCGTACGGCGATGGTCCCGTCCCAGGATATTGTAGGCGGCGGCTTTTATATGCGTGACGGCGGCGCCGTCTATATGAAGGACGATATTACGCTGCCGCAGGAGGAGGTGCGCGGCGCGGACTGGTACCAGGAGGCATTACGGCAGCCCAACCGCGTGACGGTAGGCGTCTATGATACCAGCCGGACGCGGCTGACCAGTACCGCACAAAAAGGGCGGCAGCTGATTTTGGTGACAGCGATGGCCTCCGACCTGGCGACGGATAAGAGCGGCCAGATTGAGGTGGTAGCCTTTTTTACCGTGTCAAAGGTCGGGGATATCCTGTGGTCACAGAGACAGGAGGAGATGCGGGGAGCGAGTGTGATCCTGGATCGGGAGGGACATGTTCTGTTCGGAGATATGGGGGACGAAGAGATACGGGCGTATTTTGAAGAAAACCTGGGGCAGTTTGTGCCGGGCAGCCAGGTGCGCCGGGCCGCGCTTTTGGGAGATAAGGCGCGCAGCTATCTGTTCCGGGTACGGCCGGTGCCGGATACGGAGTGGCTGTTGGTTACCTTTGTAGAGGAAAGCAGCCTGAGCCAAAGCTTTTACTCGATCGGCGGCGCGCTGGCGCTGATCGTATGCGTGCTTTTGGGCTTGTTCTACTTCTACTCGCGCTATTTTTTGAATGCTATTATCACACCGGTACACGCGGTCTGCGAAGGGATGGAGCGATTGGACGGCAACGATCTGGAGGTGCGAGTGGAACCGACCGGGCAGCAGGAAATTCAGGAGCTGATGGTTTCCTTTAACCAGATGGTCTGCAATATTCGCGATATGCTGAGGCTGACCGAGGAAACCATGCAGAAGAAGCATGAGGCGGAGATCCAGGCACTGCAGAGCCAGATCAACCCGCACTTTATTGTCAATACGCTCAATTCGATTCGCTTCATGGCGCAGGTGGCCCAGTTTGACGGCATTCGCCGGATGGCGGAGGCGTTGGTCAGCATTGTCTCCTGCTCGTTTCGCAGCAGCGCGAGCTTTTATACGGTGAAGGATGAGCTGGAAATGCTGGAAACCTATGTCTATCTGATGCAGATCCGTTACTCCAACAGCTTTGAGGTGGCATATGAGGTGGAGGAGGATTGCCTCAATTACTGTCTGCCGCGCTTAACACTGCAGCCGGTCGTAGAAAATGCCATCACGCACGGCTTAGACGAGATGACCGAAGAGCTGGGACAAATCCGCATTTCGGCGTACCGGCGCGATGAATATCTGTGCCTTTCGGTGTGGGACAACGGGATCGGTATGAGCCGTGAGCAGATCGAGCTGTTAAAAAAAGGGCGCCCCCGCCGGCAGGGAGACAACGATGCGTTCCTTAATAGACTGGGAAAGCTGCGGCTACTGTGTGGTGGCCGACTGCAGCACGGGGGCCCAGGCGCTCGCCTGGCTGCGGGAGAACCCGGCGGACCTATTGATTACCGATATTAAGATGCCGGGAATGGGCGGGCTGGAGCTCATGGCGGCTCTGCGGGAAGAGGGGCTGATGCCGGTGACGGTGGTGCTTTCCGGCTATGACGAATTTGAACTGGTGCGGGAGGCCTTTCGCCTAGGGGCCTATGACTATTTTCTGAAGGGGAATATTCAGCAGGAGGGACTGCTGCGGCTGTTGCACGGCCTGCGCCAAAACGTATTCAGGGATATGGGGGAAGCCGCCGCGGCCAAAGCGCTGCCTCCTGCGGGCGCTCTGGCTCCGGAAGCGGGAGACTACGTGGCGGTTGTGTTTATGGTGGAAAATTTTACGCAGGTGGCGGGACGTTTTGCCGGAAATTTGCGCGAAGGGCTGGAAAAGCCGATGCTGGAGCTGGCACATCAGATTCGGCGGCTGCAGGGGCGCGCCGTGCTCAGGGCCTGTGATCCCTCCTGCTATGAGATGTATTACCAGGTGAAGGATAAGGCGCGGATCCGGGATATCATTGTCTCGGTTGTGCGGCAGCTCAAGGGAGTCTGGAAGGATTTTATGAACATAGATACGGTGGCCGGCATCAGCGATGTGGTGACGGAGACAGAGCTGCCGGGAGTATGGAAGCGCTGTCATACCCTGTGCTGTTTGTCGGTGCTGCATGGGGTTGCGGGTATATGCAGCGACTGGCAGGAGGCGGCTTTGGCGGAACGCTATGAACAGGACGCGTCGGGCTGCGACGGCCTGATTGCCGCGCTGTGCATCGGGGAGGAGGCGCGCTGGGAGGAGGAGTCGGGCCGCTTGTTTTGCGCGCTTGGCCGGCTGAGCGACCAGGAGCACAGCCGGCGTATTCTGATTTTTCTGGTGCGGACGGCACGCCGCCTGCAGGATTATGGCGAAAGCTTTTTTGCGGTGTTTCCGGAACGGCAGGATTTTGTACAGACATTAAAGAAGCTGGAAACCCGCCAGGAGAAGGAGCTATGGCTTCGCAACGCGATGCGCCGGGTACAGGCGGCCTGTGCGGAAAGTCGCAAAAAAAAGCAGAACGGCATCATCTGGCGGGCCCGGGAATTTATGCAGGATAATTTTACAAACCCGGAACTGACGTTAAAGACGGTAGCGGATTATGTGGGCTTTAACGAAAAATATTTTAGCTCTCGTTTCACCAAGGAGTGCGGCTGCACGTTCATCACGTACCTGAATGAGCTGCGGATTAAGCGCGCCCAGGAGCTGCTGGTGCAGACCGATATGAAGATGTATGAGATCAGCGATGCCGTGGGATACAACAACGTCGAGCATTTTAACCATATGTTCAAGAAAAAATTATCCATAAGTCCCAGGGACTATCGACAAAGACAGGGAAATATCTGACAAAACATCAAGAAATCGAACGATATTTCATGGTAAATCCGTCATAATTTTTGATAAACTAATATCATTCAAGGGGCCCCGATGAAAACATAAACAAGAAACCTGAAAAGACGGAGGAACGTGTCATGAAAAAGATTATCAGTGCCTGTCTGGCGGCGCTTCTGATACTGGGACTGCTGGCCGGCTGCGCAGGCGGCAAAGATCAAGGAGGAAACAATAATGGTACACAAGCGGCGAACGCCGGCGGCAACACCAACACCAATGCCGATGACGGCGGGAACGGCAGCGGCAGCTCGGATTTGAGCGGCGAGCTGGTTTTTACGATTTGGGACAATAACCTGATGGAGTACATCGAATCCAACGACATGGTCGGCAAGTTCCAGGAGCAATACCCGAATATTGACATTGAAGTAGAAAAAATCAAGGACGACAGCGAATACTGGAACGCGATGAAGATGCGCGCCACGGCGAACCAGCTGCCGGACGTGATGTTCAATAAGCCCTTTACCCTGTCCCGGTTCCAGGAATACCTGCTGGATTTGTCGGATACCGAAGCCTGCAAAAACAATACGCTGGCGGAAGGATACGCTATTGACGGCAAGGTGTTAGGCATCCCTATGACGGCCGGTTATGAGTATGTGTATTATTGGAAGGATATGTTTGAAGAAGCGCAGGTAGAGGTTCCCACGACCTGGGAGGAGCTGAAAACCGTGGCGGAGACGCTGCAGAGCCATTTCGGCGCTTCCGATCCGGACTTTATGGCGATCGCCCTGGGCGCGAAGGATGAATTGGCCGGATTATCCTTATATGGAGTTCATGCCGGCGCTTGTAAACGGCAACGGGCAGAACTGGAACGATATGGCGAAGACGGACGCCCCGTTTGCGGAAGGGACCGATATCAATGTCGCTTACCACCGTGTGTACGACCTGTTTACCAGCGGCGTGCTGGGCAAGGACCCGCTGGGCCTGGGCAACGATCAGGCGACGAATCTGTTTGCGCAGCGCAAGGCGGCGATCATCGCGCTGGGCGACTGGGGCCTGCAGAATATTCAGAACGGCGCGGACAGCATCGAGAATCTGGGCACCTTCTATCTGCCGGTGCGCGAGACTGAGGCGGAGCCTTTCCGCTACATCGTGCAGGGCGACAGCTTCATGGGCGTAACGACCCACAGCAAGAACCCCGAGGCGGCGAAGGCGTTTGTAGAGTGGTTTTACAGCGAGGCGTGGTATCCGGGTTACATTAACTATGTATCGAGCGCTTCCTCGATGAGCAACTTCCCGAAGGAGAAGGACCCGATCCTGGCGGAGGCCGACGCGGCGCAGCCGGACGGCGAGATGGTCATGTATGACGGCGGCGGGGACGACTTTACGGCGATCCAGAACGAGACGGCGTTTGACTACAAGAAGCTGGGCGCGCAGATGCTGACCGAGGGCTTTGACCTGGAAGGAGCCCTGGCGGACCTGGATGCGAAGTGGGCGACTGCCCGCGGCAAATTGGGCATCGAGTAATTTTACAGCGAATCAAGAGAAGCGAACCAATCGGGCCGCCTGACGCCTGCGAGCAGGGCGGCCCGTTTTTTCGGGAAAGGGGCGGCGTATGCAAGGGCTCGGGCAGCGGGCGGCGCCGGCTTTCATATCTTGAAATTTTGAAAAATGGGAGAACGATATGAATTCTTTAGTAAAGAAACAGAGAAGGTTCATCCTGTGCGCTCTGGCGATTCCGGTGCTTTTGCTGATCTGCTTTGTCGTGGTTCCGGCGATCGACCTGATCCGCATGAGCTTTACGAACTGGGATGGGCTTTCTTCTACCAGTGATTTTATAAAATTGGATAACTACATTGCCATGTTTCAGGATCCGGATTTGTGGCAGAGCCTGAAAAACAACGCGGTCTATTTCTTCGTCCATCTGCTGATGATCCCGGTGGAGCTGGGCTTTGCGGTGCTTCTGAACTCGAAGCTGCGGGGGGCGAAGTTTTATAAGACGATGGTGTTTTTGCCTTATATCATTAACGGCGTGGCGATTTCCTATGTGTTTTCGTATTTCTTTTCGCCGATTAACGGCGCGTTTGACAGCATCTTAGAGGCGCTGAAGCTGGGGATGCTCAGCCAGAGCTGGCTGTCCGATCCGAAGATTGTGAACTTCGTGCTGGCGTTCGTGTCGCTGTGGCGTTTTTCGGGCTACCACATCATTTTGTTTATGGCGGCGCTGCAGTCGATTTCGCAGGATGTGGTGGAGGCGGCGACGATCGACGGGGCGAATTCGTGGCAGATGTTCCGCTATATCCAGACGCCTTCGATTATGCTGATGGTGGATTTTGTGCTGTTTGACAATATCCGCGGCGCGATGCAGGTGTTTGACATCCCGTTCGTTATGACCTCGGGCGGGCCGGGCTACGCTTCGAGCACCTTTACGCTGTATACGATCAAGACGGCCTTCACCTTCTCGAATTTCGGCCTGGCGGCGACCATGGCGGTGGCGATTATGGTGATGATTGTGATTATTTATGTGGTGCAAAATAAGATTATCCATGGTATTATATTGAAAGGAGAGTAAGCGATGAAGCCCGTTCGTTCACATTCGGCACGCGCCGTGCTTACGCAGCTGTTAAAGCAGCTGATTTGTATTGCGATGGTGGTCATCGTGATACTTCCGATTTTGCTTACGTTGTTTGCTTCCTTAAAGACGAAGGGGGATATGGTGACGAGCTCGCCGCTGGCGCTGCCGCCGCAGGTCACACTGGAGAATTTTAAGGAGGTGTTTGGGAATAAATATTTGCTGATTGGTTTCCGTAATACGATCGTGATTATGGCGGTAAGTATTTTCTTTAATATCCTTTTGGGGACGATCACGGCTTTTGTCATTGAGCGTTTTCAGTTCCGGTTTAAGAAGGTCGTGGTGGGGCTGTTTTTCATCGGCATGCTGGTCCCGACTTTTGTGACGGAGATTGCCCGCTTTAAGATTATCAACGGCATCGGCCTGTATAATACGATCGGCGCGCCGATTGTCATCTATGTGGCTTCGGATTTGATGCAGCTGTATATTTACCGCCAGTTTTTGTCCACGCTGCCGGTGTCGTTGGACGAGAGCGCCCTGATGGACGGCTGCGGGTATTTTCAGCTGTTTACGAGGATTATTTTCCCGCTGCTGGCGCCGGCGACGGCGACGGTGGCCATTATCAAGGCGATTACGATTATCAACGACATGTACATTCCCTACCTGTATATGCCGAAGAATAAGCTGCGGACGCTGCCGACGATTTTGATCTATGTATTTTTCCAGCGCTATATTTTGTCCGGCGTGGCGGCGGGGGCGGTTAAGGAGTGACCGGCGAGGCCGTTGTGATTGATGCGGGGCTGGTTTTGATATAAGCAAGATAGATTTGCTCCAGTAATCTGAAATTCGGCATGTTCCAGAAGCTCTACGTATTTTAAATTGATGGTGTAAAAATTGAGTTTTTCCATAAATGCCTTTCGGATATGAAAGAAAGGGACGACGAATATCGTCCCTTTCACCGTTATAACCACCGTTAAGGCCGTGGCGTACCTGTCATAGATGATCTGCGCTTAAAGTGGCAGGGCACTTGTCATAGATGATCTGCGTTTGAAGCGGCAGGGCGCTTTTCAAGAGAGTATTGCTACTCGATATTATTATTATATGGGGAAAGCAAAAGTATGTCAATGTTTTCGTTGGAAAATTTTCATATGCTGTTAATAAGGCGTATGATTAAGGTTTTACATAAATGCCTGGTTGAAGGAGGAAACGGAATATGAACGCAAGCTTGGACTGGTTGGCAGACCCCACGGTATTTCAGGTAAACCGATTGCCGGCCCACTCGGATCATGTGTGCTACGCTTCTATGGAGGAGTGCGAGCAGGGGGAGACGTCCCTGCGCCAGTCCTTGGACGGGGCCTGGCGCTTTGCGTGGAGCAAGGCGCCGGGGGCGCGTCCGGCGGATTTCTGGCAGGAGGGCTACGACGATGCGGGCTTTGATACGATTGAGGTGCCCGGGCACATCGAGCTTTCGGACTACGGCCAGATTCAGTACATCAACACGCTGTATCCGTGGGACGGGCACAGCGAGCTGCGTCCGCCGGAGATTGACTGGGACGACGATCCGGTGGGCAGCTACGTGCGGGAGTTTGACCTCGCGCCGGGGCTTGCGGGGAAGCGCGTCTGCATCAGCTTCCAGGGAGTGGAGCAGGCGTTCTATGTCTGGCTGAACGGGGAGTTTGTGGGATATGGCGAGGACAGCTTTACGCCCTCGGATTTTGATTTGACGCCCTTTATCCGCGAGAAGGGGAACCGGCTCTGCGTCGAGGTCTATAAGCGCAGCAGCGCGGCCTGGATCGAAGATCAGGACTTTTTCCGTTTCAGCGGGATCTTCCGCTCCGTGTTCCTCTATGCGAAGCCGGAGGTGCATCTGGAGGACGTGTGGCTGAAAACAAAGTTGACCTATGAGACCGAAGTGGCCGCCGCCCAGGCCGGCTCACGGAAAAAGAACGGCGCAGCTTCTGCCAGGCCGCTGGGGACGCTGTCGATTCGCATGCGCCTGAGCGGGGAGACGGAGGGTGTTTGTATACGGTGCCGGCTTTCGCTGAAAGGGCATGGGACGCTTTTTGACGGGCCGCTGGAGCTGTATGAAAAGGACGGGTATGTTTGGGCGCGCGCGCTCCGCCTGGCCGGAGTCCGCCCCTGGAGCCATGAAACGCCGCGGCTGTATGAGGTGACGATTACGCTTTGCAAGGCCGACGGACAGGTGACGGAGGTGGCGCCATATGAGATCGGCTTTCGAAAACTGGAGCAAAAAGACGGTGTGATCTGTTTAAACGGGGAACGGCTGCTCTTAAACGGGGTCAACCGCCATGAGTGGAGTCCGGAAAAAGGCAGGGCGATCGGCGCGGCGGACATGGAAGCGGCGATGGCGGTGTTCAAGCGCAATCATATCAACGCGGTGCGTACCAGCCATTATCCGAATCAGACGTTGTGGTATCAGATGTGTGACAGAGAAGGCGTCTATATGATCGACGAGACCAACCTGGAAAGCCACGGTTCCTGGCAGAAGCTGGGGGCCGTGGAACCGAGCTGGAACGTGCCGGGAAATCGGGCGGAGTGGAAGGAGTGCGTCGTCGATCGGGCGCGTTCGATGTTTGAGCGGGATAAGAATCATGTATCGATCCTCTTCTGGTCCTGCGGCAACGAGTCCTACGCGGGCGAGGATATCCTGGCGATGGCGGATTTTTTCCGTGCGCAGGACGACAGCCGGCTGGTGCATTACGAGGGGGTATTCCATAACCGGGAATACGACCGGATTTCCGACGTGGAGAGCCGTATGTACGCGCCGCCGGCCGAGATTCGGGAGTATCTGGAAAGCGGGGCCTCAAAGCCGTTTTTGCTCTGTGAATACATGCATGATATGGGGAATTCGCTGGGCGGGATGGAGAGCTATATCCGTCTGGGCGAAGAATTTGCCCGTTATCAGGGCGGTTTTATCTGGGATTACATGGATCAGGCGCTGTGGCGCACGGATGTGCAGGGACGGCGCGTATTAGGCTATGGCGGCGACTTTGGAGAGCGGCAGAGCGATTACGCGTTTAGCGGCAACGGGATCGTTTTTGCCGACGGCACGGAGAAGCCGGCGATGCAGGAGGTGCGCTACTGGTATATGACGCCGGGCGAGCGGGCGGCGCAGGATGCGAAGAACCGCCGGGCGGAGCAGGAGGCGCTCAGGCAAATGCGGGAGAAAGCGGCGGGCTTCGGCCTGACGGTGGAGGAACAGGCGCAGAGTAAGGAGCGTGAGCGGCAAGAGGGGCGGACGGATCAGGCCGCAAAAGCGCCGGCTCTGCGGATCGCCCATGGCGACGGGGCGCTGGGCGTGCGGGGAACCGATTTTGAAATCCTGTTTTCCTATCCGGAGGGCGGCCCGGTATCCTTAAAGGCGAACGGCCGGGAATGGCTGTGGCGTGCGCCGCGGCCGGCGTATTGGCGTGCGGCGACCGAAAACGACCGGGGCAACGGCTTTGCCGCGCAGAGCTCGGTGTGGGCGGCCGCGGACAGCTGGCAGCAGTGCACGGACGTCCGCATCGTGGAGGAGAGCGGCAGGCAGGTTCGGATTTGTTATGCCTATACGGCGCCGACAGTGCCGGGGCTGTGTACCGAGGTAACATATACGGTGACGGCGGCCGGAAGCTTGACGGCGGACCTCCATTATTATGGCAAAAGCGGGCGGCCGCAGCTGCCTTTGTTTGGCTTGCGGTTCGCAACCCCGCAGCCGGTGGAGACGGTCGGCTGGCTGGGGCTGTCCGGCGAAACGTATCCCGACCGCAAGAAGGGCGGGATCTTTGGCTGGCACGAGGAAGAGCCTCATATCCCTGCCTATCTGGTTCCGCAGGAATGCGGCTGCCACACCGATACGATGCGGGCCGTATTAAAGGCGGGCGAGGCCTGCCTGCGGATTGAGATGTGCGAAAGCCCGTTTGCCTTTTCGGCGATTCCCTATACGCCGCAGCAGCTGGAGCAGGCAGCCCATCGGGAGGAGCTGCCAAAGCCGGTGCGTACCGTGGTGACGCTATGCGGAGCCATGCGGGGCGTAGGCGGGATTGACAGCTGGGGGAGCGATGTCGAAGAGGCGTATCATGTGGACGCCGAGAAGGATATTCGCTTCAGCGTTTGCTTTACATGGGGAGCACAGGGAAAGGAAGAGAAAGAATTATGCTGCTTCAGTTGATTGCGGAAGCCACGGAATATGGGACTTTATATACAAGGAAGGAGCTGACAGAACTTTCGGGGA
>CANSWW010000015.1 GCA_947650845.1 uncultured Lachnospiraceae bacterium | reverse complement strand
CCAGGCAATTGACTTTCCGTCGCCCTTTTCCTATAATAAAAGAAGAGCCGCAGAATAGCTCTGCGGGTATATCATCATGCCTTGAGAACACAGGCAAAAACAAAGAAAGGATTCATTTTATGGAAAGAAAAGAGATTTACTCCAAAGTTGACCACACACTGTTAGGACAGGCCTGCACCTGGGATGAAATCAAAGTGATCTGCGACGATGCGATCGCCTACGGCACGGCCTCGGTCTGCATCCCGCCGTCCTTTGTAAAGCGGGCCAAGGACTATGTCGGCGACAAGATGGCGGTCTGCACGGTCATCGGCTTCCCGAACGGGTACAATACGACGGCGGTCAAGGAGTTTGAGACGAAGGACGCGCTGGCCAACGGCGCGGACGAGATCGACATGGTTATCAATATCGGCGATCTGCGGGCCGGCGATACCGATAAGGTGCGCGATGAGATTAAGACGCTGAAGGCCGCCTGCGGCGACAAGATTTTAAAGGTTATCATTGAGACCTGCCTGTTGACCGACGAGGAGAAGGTCACCATGTGCCGCTTGGTCACCGAGGCCGGCGCGGACTATATCAAGACCTCGACCGGATTCTCCACGGCCGGCGCTACGTTTGCCGATGTGGAGCTTTTTGCCAAGCATGTGGGCCCCGACGTAAAGATCAAGGCGGCCGGCGGCATCTCTTCTTTTGATGATGCCATCCGCTTTATTGAGCTGGGCGCCAGCCGTCTGGGCACCAGCCGCATTATTAAGCTGGCGAAGAATGAAACGGCTACCGGTTATTGATGCGCCGACCGGGAGAATCATAGACAGGCCGCGTATAGCGAATGATCTGACACCCGCCTGGTCGGGCCGCATATAGCGGCTGCTCCGGCATCCGCTTTGACCGGCTTTTGGAAAAACGTATTTTAAAAACGCCGCTTCTCAGGTTCTGTGAACCGAAAAGCGGCGTTTTTCATGCCTTGGCGCGGAGGGGCCCCGCGCCAAGGTATATGGAGGGTTGATTTACAGCTCTTTTTTCAGGGTCTCGCCCATGATATAGCCGTACACCAGCGCAGCGTCAAAGCCCATGCCGTACTGCTTGGCGTCCTTTTCTTCGATGGAGCCGCAGACATCGCCCGCCGCGTACAGGCCGGGAATCGCCGCTCTCTCCGCGTTCAGCACATGGCACTCCGTGTCGATCGCCAGTCCGGCCGTCGTCAGGTAGAAGGTCGGATCCACCCGGATTGCCCACAGGCCGGTGCGCGTCTCGATGAACGGGCAGTTCTTGCGGCCGAATTCGTCGGCTTCGCCGGACAGGGCCGCCTTATTATTGGCCTCGATGGCCGCCGCCAGATTCGGCAGATTCAGCTCCGCGGACGCGGCCTCCACGCTGTCATAATGAACGGCCTCCTCTTTCTCAAACATCGCCACATAGCCGTTGAAGCCGTAGGACTCGCTGTCGCGCAGCATGACGGCCGACGCTTCGTCAAAGATGTAATAGAAGGTGTCGCCGTTGTCCTTGTTCAGCTTGGCCGACGCCATCTTATAGTGGTTGTCGGACATGATGTTTCCGATATTGTCGCCGTTGATATTGACCATAATGCCGGGAGCCGTGGAATGGATGAAGGCCAGCTCGAACTTGCTCTTATAGCTTGAAAGGAAAGCAGGCAGAGGACGGTTCTCGCACTCCATCACGCCGCCGGCCGCCAGGCCCATCTGAATTCCTTCGCCGGTGCTGGCCGAAGCGCAGTTGTAGAAGAAATCGGCATACCCTTCGTTGTACTGCTGCAACATTTCTTTATTTTTGGCATAACCGCCGGAGGCCAGGCAGACCGCCTTGCCGGTGATCGTGTACTTCATCCCGTCCTCGCCCTCCGCGTGGACGCCGGTCACCCGTCCGCTCTCGTCCTGAATCAGGTCGGTTACGCTGGTGGAGTAAATGATCTTGCCCTTCTCATACTTGCCGATCCGCTGCTCTAAGAACATCAGCGCATAACCCGCGCCGCCCTCATAGCAGCCGGGAGCCAGGTACGGCGTGGACGCGCCATAAGCGGTCGCGCTCTCATAGGTGCCAAGCGTGCTGAATCCGATGCCCATGCCGTGCATCCAGTCCACCAGATCGCCCGCGTAGGTATACTGCGTGGTCATATAAGGCATCTCGCCATTGAAGAAATCTTTCCGGTGGTACTGCTCCATGGTCATCCAAAAGTTCATCATGCCCTTCAGGCTGCCCATTGCCGAGGCCGCGTACGCGCCGTCCACATCGTAATTGGTCTGCAGCTTGGAGCCGGCCGTCGCCACGCCGCCGTAGGTCATGGCCATCGAGCCGCCGGCGATATCCCGCTTCTCTACCAGCGTTACGCTGTAACCGGCCTCCAAAAGACGGGCCGCGCATACGAGCCCGGCCGTGCCGGCGCCCATGATGACTACATCGACCTCCTCTTCCGTCTCGCCCGGATTCGTCGGACGGGCAATCTCCGCCGAGAAATCGTCGATGTTGTATCCGGCCAGCGTAATCGCCTCCGTCACAGCCGCCTTGATTGCCAGCGACGTGGTGCTCGCGCCGCGCAGGTTCGGCACATTGACGCTCTGATTGGCGACGATCGCCGCCGGGATCCGCGTGCAGGCGTAGTTGCCGATACCGATCGTTTCTTCGTGGGATAATACCTGGCAGGCTGCGATCTTGCCGTCCATCAGCGTGGTCGCCACATGTACCCAGCTCTCATGGCCCATGGCCTTCGTCACGTATTTACCGTCTCCGCCGACTGCCGGCGTCGTGGGCGTTTCCGTCTCCGCTGCCGCCGTTGTCTCCGGCGCGGCGGTCGTCGCTGCCGCGGTTTCCGGGGCCGCCGTCGTCTCCGGCGCAGCCGTCGTCGCTGCCGCGCTAGTGGAGCAGGCTCCTAAAATACCGGCTGCCGCTACGCTCGCCGCACCGGCTACCGTTCCCTTTAAAAAATCACGTCTGGAAATTCCTTTTTTCATTACTTCCTCTTTCTGCCCATGTTTTCAGGGCATTTTATGCACCTTTACGGCGCTCCTCCCTAACATTCGTTACGGCCTTATCATACAGGAAATCCAAACATTTGAGAAATCAAATTTTTTCTTGAATTTATAAAAGCTTTTTATTAAATCTTGCTTTCTTCGGTTGTTTTGTTATAATGAAAACAGGCGGGTTCCCGCCTGTCACCGTTGTTTTGAATCGTAAAAGAAAGGAGCCACGCTGTCATGACACTCTATCAGCTGGAATGCTTTATCCAGGTCGCCGAGACGCTGAGCTTTGTTGGCGCCGCACAGAAAATGTGCCTTTCCCAGCCCGCGATTACTTATCAGATCCGTTCCCTGGAAAAAGAAATTTCCGTGCTTCTTTTTGAGCGAAGCACCCGCAGCTGCAAGCTCACGCCCGCCGGCCAGGCCTTTTACCAGGATATGGTACAGCTGCACTCTTATTACCGCCAGGCCGTACAGAAGGCCCAGGACATCAGCCAGGCCCATACGGCCCACTTGATCGTAGGTATCCGCAAGCTGTTTGACTATGAGCGGATGGCGCGCATGGTGACTTCCTTTTATACGGCTTATCCCCATGCTGCCATTGATATCCTGCCGCAAAACGATGCCCGCCCTCTCGACGATTTGCGGGACGGCCGCATCGACATCGGTTTTTACTACAGCAGCGAGCATACCGAATGCTCCGATCTATCGTTTCTGCCCATCTATGAGCTGAATTACTATGTGCTGATGCAGCCCAAGCATCCGCTGTCCGACCGCCCCAGCCTGCTTTTATCCGATTTGAGGGGACAGGCCGTCGCCACCGCCGGCTCGGTGGCCAGCTTCCTCTCCGCCTGCCAGGGGCCGTCCCTCGCCCAGCTCAAGGAAGCCGGCATCGATATCAGCCATTCGGCCCCCAGCTTTGAGAGCGCGCTTATCATGCTCCAGGCCGGCACCGCGATGCTAATTCTGCCAATGCTGCCGTTTGCCGTCGTCCCCGGTATGGTCAAAATCCCTCTTTTAAACTTTCCGCCGGTCCATATGGAAATCGCCTGGCGCAAAAAGGATACCAGCACCAGTATTCCTATTTTCGTCGATATAGCCAAAAACCTCTACAATACTTTATGAAAAATTTGTATGGTTTTTTCCAAAGAGGCCGGCAGACGTACCGGGCCGGGCCGGCCCCTTTACCGGCAAATACGGCTTACTCCAGCTCAAAGGCTCCCGTATACAGCTGATAGTACTTTCCTTCTTTGGCGATCAGCTCCTCATGCGGGCCCCGTTCGATGATCCGCCCCTGCTCCAGCACCATAATCACATCCGAATTCTGCACCGTAGACAGACGGTGCGCGATCACGAATACCGTACGTCCCTGCATCAAGGCGTCCATTCCGCTCTGGACAATCGCTTCCGTGCGCGTGTCGATGCTGCTGGTCGCCTCATCCAGGATCATCACCGGCGGGTCGGCCACCGCTGCCCGGGCGATCGCTAACAGCTGGCGCTGTCCCTGCGACAGGCTCTCGCCGTTGCCGGTCAGCGGTGTGTCATATCCTTTTGGCAGCCGCCGGATGAAATCGTCGGCATTCGCCAGGCGGGCCGCCTGCCGCACCTCCTCGTCCGTTGCCCGCAGGTTTCCGTAGCGGATATTTTCCATCACCGTGCCGGTAAAGAGGTTCGTATCCTGCAGGACGATCCCCAGGCTGCGGCGTAGATCGTTTTTCTTGATTTTATTGATATTGATCCCGTCATAACGGATTTTTCCGTCGGCCAGATCGTAAAAACGGTTAATCAGGTTGGTAATCGTCGTCTTGCCTGCGCCGGTCGCCCCGACAAAGGCTACCTTCTGGCCCGGCTCGGCGAACAGCGTGATATTGTGCAAAACAATTTTTTGCGGGTCGTAACCGAAATCCACGTCAAAAAACTGCACCTCGCCCCGCAGGCGCGTAAAGGTCAGCGTCCCGTCGCCATGCGGATGCTTCCATGCCCAAATGCCCGTGCACTCATCGGCCTCGGTGAGCTCTCCGTCCTGCGTATAGCGAGCATTGACTAACGTCACGTATCCGTCGTCGGTCTCCGGCTCTTCATCCATCAAATTAAAAATCCGTTCCGCGCCGGCCAGTGCCATCACGATTGCGTTGATCTGCCCGGAAATCTGCGAAATAGGCATGTTGAAGCTTTTGGACAGCTGTAAAAACGAAGCGATGGCCCCCAGCGTCAGGCCGCCGGCCCCGCCCGCGGCCAGCGCGCCGCCGATGATCGCCAGGATCACATACTGCAGATTGCCGATGTTGGCTAACGCCGGCATCAGGATATTGGCATAGCGGTTGGCCGCGTCGGCGCTCTCAAACAGCGCCTCATTGAGCCGGTCAAAATCCTCCTTGACCGCGTCCTCATGGCAGAATACCTTGA
Organism: uncultured Lachnospiraceae bacterium; assembly: GCA_947650845.1. Classification (GTDB taxonomy): domain Bacteria; phylum Bacillota; class Clostridia; order Lachnospirales; family Lachnospiraceae; genus RGIG7193. The sequence goes on along the minus strand of CANSWW010000015.1, from coordinate 16,299 downwards.
CCACCTTCTGTCCGCTCAGCATTTCCTCGATATAGCCGTTGGCCTGCGCCAGGCTGCGCTGCTGCCGTACGAAGTAGCGTCCGCTGCGGCCGGCGATAAAACGGCTTACATTGAGGATTACCGCTACGCACAGCAGCACGACCACGGTCAGCTGCCAGCTGGTGCTCAGCATGGCAAAAAACACCGCCACAATCGTAATCACCGAGGAAAAGGCCTGCGGGATGCTCTGCGACAGCATCTGCCGCAGCGTATCCGCATCATTTGTGTAATGACTCATCACATCGCCAAAGCTATGTGTATCAAAATAACGCACCGGCAGCGTCTGCATATGCGAAAACATCTGATTGCGGATTTCCTTCAATACGCCCTGGGAGATCACCGCCATCAGGCGATTGTACAAAAAGCTGGCCGCAATCCCGGCCGCGTATAGGCAGGCCATCGTAACCAGCGCCTTTAGCAGCCTCGCAAAATAGGGCGCGAGCGTCTCTCCCGCCGTAAGCGACAGCATCGGCGCAATATAGTCGTCAATCAGCGAGCGAATAAACATGCTCGCCGCCACATTTGCGATCGTACTAATAATGATACATACTAATACGATGGCAAACCGTACTTTATTCTCCGCAAAGATATAGGACAAAAGCCTTCGGATTACCGCCCCCGTATTTTGCGGGCCGCGTCGGGGCGTATGGCCCGCCGGCTTCCGATCGGGCGCTTCCTGGCCGCCGGCCGCACGTTTCATTGCCGGCTCCGGCCGGTTTTCTTTATTCCTGCTCATCCGTGTCGCCTCCTTTCTGTCTGTCCGTCTGGTCCGCGCATGGCGGCTCTTCTTTGTGCGTCTGCGACTCATATACCTCCCGATAAATCGGGCTGCTCCTTAGCAGCTCCTCGTGTGTCCCGGCCGCCGCCACCGATCCGCCGTCCATCACAAAAATCTGATCCGCTTCCTGCACCGACGACACGCGCTGAGCAATGATGATTTTCGTCGTCTCCGGGATTTCCTCGCGAAACGCCCGGCGAATCTGCGCGTCCGTATGGGTATCGACCGCGCTGGTCGAATCGTCCAGGATCAGGATCTTCGGTTTTTTCAACAATGCCCTGGCGATACACAAGCGCTGCTTCTGGCCGCCGGAGACATTGCTGCCGCCCTCCTCGATCATCGTATCGTAGCCCTGCGGGAATTTTTCAATGAATTCATCGGCGCAGGCCAGCCGGCAGGCATGGATCAGCTCCTCATCGCTGGCATCGGCCGCTCCCCAGCGCAGATTTTCCTTGATTGTCCCGGAAAAAAGCACGTTTTTCTGCAGCACCATCGCCACCTGGTTGCGCAGGGTTTCGAGATCATAGCGCCGCACGTCGAGGCCGCCCACCTGCACGCTGCCGGTCGTCGCATCGTACAGGCGTGGAATCAGCTGCACCAGGCTGCTCTTCGCCGAACCGGTGCCGCCCAGGATACCGATCGTCTGCCCGCTCTCAATCCGCAGGCTGACGTCCTTTAAGCACAGCCGCTTCTCGTCCCCGGCGTAGCTGAAATTCACATGCTCAAAAACAATCGAGCCGTCCGCCACCTCGCGCGCCGCGTCCGTCGGGCTTTGCAGGTCGCTGACCTCGTCGAGGACCTCCACGGCCCGCTTGGCCGAAGCGCGGGCCATTGTCACCATCACAAAAATCATCGACAGCATCATCAGACTGGACAAAATCTGCATCGTATAGGTAATCAGGCTCGTCAGCTCGCCGGTCGAGAGATCGCCCGCCACGATAAAGCGCGCCCCCAGCCAGGAAATCAGCAGCATGCAGGTATATACGGCCGTCTGCATCAGCGGCGAGTTAAAGGCCAGCAGCTGCTCGGCCTTGACAAAATCACGGTAAATGCTGCCCGACACCTCCTCGAATTTTTCCTTCTCGTGCTCCTCCCGGACATATGATTTTACGACGCGGATGCCGCGCAGGTTTTCCTGTACGACGTTGTTCAAACGGTCATAGGTATGAAACACCCGCTCAAAAATCGGATGGGCATGCGTCATAATGATATACAGCCCGACGGCCAAAAGCGGCACCACCAGCAGGAAAATGAGCGCCAGGCGGGCATGGATCGTGAAGGTCATAATCAATGAGAATACCAGCATCAGCGGCGCGCGCACGGCGATGCGGATAATCATCTGATACGCGTTCTGCACATTGCTGACATCGGTCGTCAAGCGCGTCACCAGGCTCGCGGCGGAAAATTTGTCGATGTTGGAAAACGAGAAATCCTGCACATTATAGAACATGGCCCGGCGCAGGTTCCTCGCAAAGCCTGCCGAGGCGCGGGCCGCGTAGCGGCCGGACTGCACTCCGAAAAAGAGAGAGCACATGCAGGCAGCCGTCAGCACGGCCCCGGTGCGCAATATCACCGTCATATTACCCGCGTCAATTCCATAATCCAACAGATGGGCCATCATCAGCGGGATCAGCACCTCCAGCACCACCTCCATGGCGACGCAGGCCGGCGCCAGCAGAGACGGCGTTTTGTATTCGCCAACACATCGCAGTAGTTTCTTTATCATAAAATTTCCTCCTCTCTCTGCTTATGCTTTCCGAACATTATGTTGTTCTTTAAGAACTTCATGAAACACTTTAACAGCTTCATTAAACAATTGTTTGCTTTTCTTTTTCGCCATATTGTTAGGTTCTTAACTGTAAGCAAACTAACAATGCAGGGATACTACCGACTTTCCCTGCTGTCACTCCCCCTCCCCTGCGCATCCTGCCGGTTGGTCATCTCTATTGCCGGGCAGCCTATTCTCCGAGGTTTTTCTTCATTTGCTCCGTAACCGCGTAGAAAATCTTCAAATCCGCCTCGCCGATATCGCGGATCAGCTTCGCTTCCATGCGGTCGATCTTTGCTTCAATCCGTTCATTGGCGGCAATGGCCTTCGGCGTCAGCTTCAGCTGCTTCAGGCGTGCGTCCTTGGCCACGCTCTGTCGGAAGATCAGGCCGTTTTTTTCCATCAGCTGCAGGATGCCGGTCACCGTGGAGCGGCGGATCAGGAATTCATTCTCGATATCCCGCTGGAATATTTCGTCCTCCCTGTGGTGATACAGATAACCAAGAATGCGGCCCTGCATACCGGTTATATGCTCCTCCTCCGAAAACATGCCGCTAATCTCCCGCTTAAGCAGATTGGATATGGTTTTGATTTCGTGACCGGCTCGTTTCTTTTCCATGACGTCTCCTTTGGGACGGCCGGGAAGATAGGCTCCTCTTACCCGGGTAGATTGTTAGGATACTAATCATTTTATGAGAAATTGAAGAATTTGTCAACTGCTCTATTTTTAGAAATCATATTCCATTTGCAATCGCTTTTTGGACTAAATCACGAAAGGGGCCGTCGTTTCCCGACTGCCCCTTCCTCATCTATTCCTTTCACAACGCCTTCAGCCTCCGCACCCTCTCCTCAATCTCCCCCTCCTGGAAAATATAGCTGCCCGCGATCAGCACATCCGCCCCGGCCCGCACCAGCTCCCGCCCCGTCTCCTCCTTCACGCCGCCGTCCACGCTAATAGGGACAAACACCCCCGTCTCCTCCATCAGCTCCCGCGCCCGGCGAAGCTTCCCGTACACGCTTGTTTCAAACGCCTGGCCCCCGTATCCCGGCTCCACACTCATCAGAATCAGCCAGTCCATATGGTGCAGCAGATATCGCAGACACTCCACGTCATAAGCCGGCCCGATCCCCAGCCCGGCCCGGATCCCGGCCCCGCGGATCTCCCTCAGCAGATGAATCGGATTCGGGCAGGCGTCCAGCTGAAAGGTAATCATATCCGCCCCCGCCCTCGCAAACATAGGCGCAAACGTCTCCGGGCGCAGCAATTCCATATGCACCGAAACCGGCAAGCCGCTGATCCGCTTCAGATCCGCCACCAGCTGCGGCCCATACGTCAAATTTTCCACATACACTCCGTCCATCACGTCCACATGCAGCAAATCCGCTCCCGCCCTTTCCGCCGCCGCCGTCTGCTCGCCGATCCGGGTCTGGTCGCAAGCCAAAATTGACGCCGATACCTTCGCCATATCTCTTCCTCCTTCCCGCCGCCGTCCTCACCGCGTCACATGCGTCGTCACCGCGTGCATCCACTCCTTCGCCAGCGCATAAATCTCCTGATACCTCTCAAAATAGAACCGATACTCCTCATGGCGCGCCGCATCCGGCTCCACCACATAATCCACCGTCGTCATCGCATCCGCCGCCGTCTGGATATCCGGATACACCCCGCCGGCCACCGCGCCCAAGATCGCCGAGCCCAGACAAGGCCCCTCCGTCACCTTCGGCACAAGAATCGGCACATTGCAGACATCCGCGTGCGTTTGCAGCCAAAAACGGCTCTTTACCGCCCCGCCCGAAATCACGATGCCCTCCGGCTCAAACCCCGACTGCCGAAACACCTGAAGAATCGCCTCCGTCCCGTAGCAGATGCTCTCGATAATCGCCCGGTACAAATGTGCCGGCGTGTGCCCCAGCGACAGCCCGTAAAACATGCCCCGCACATCCGCGTCCACATGCGGCGTACGATTCCCCTGGAAAAAATCCAGCGCCACGAGCCCCTCCGCCCCGATCGGCAGCCTCTCCGCCTCCCGGTTCAAAATATCATATACGCTGCATCCCTCCCGGTCCGCCCGCGCCCTCACCGTCCCGCACAGCTGATTCTTAAACCAATTGACAATCGACCCCGTAGACGTCTGCCCGCCCTCCACCATCTGCAATCCCTTCACAATGCAGTCCGGATAAGACCCCCACATGCCCTTATGGTGAATCTCCTCCCGAAACTGCGCCACATGCAGATGCGAAGAACCCGTAATCAGCGTCAATTTCCCCGGCCGCACCGCGTTGAGCCCGATCACGCCCACAAACGCGTCCGCGCCGCCCTCGCCGACCGGTATCCCCGCCCGAAGCCCCAGCGCCTCAGCCGCCCCGGCCGTCAAGCCGCCGACCCGCTCGCCCATCGCCACGACCCGCGGCGGCAGCTTCTCCACCAGATCCGCCAAGCCCACCGCCTCATAAAAATCCACCGGATAACCGCCCTCCTGCGAATTATAATACCAGCGGACCGAAGCACAGTTCATGCTCGCCGTGTACTCCCCGGTCAAACGGTACATCAGCCAGTCCGTGCACTCATACAAACGAGTCGCCCGCCGATATACCTCCGGCTCATTCTCCTTCAGCCACAGCGCCTTCGCCGGCAGACATTCCGCCGAAACCATCCCATAGCCATTGTATTTCAGCGCGTCGTGGCCCGAATCAAAAATCCGCTTCGCCTGCTGCGCCGCCCGCACGTCCATCCACAAAATCGCCGGACGAAGCGGCTCCATGTCCTCGCCCGACAAAAGCACCGTACAGCAAGTCGTATCCACGCTCATCCCCCGGATGCACGCCGGATCAATCCCGCTCTCCGCCATCGCCCGCCGCGACGCCCGACAAATCGCCTCCCACCACTCCTCAGGCTTCTGCTCCGCGCGCCCCGAAGCCGGCGTATACAACGGATACGGCTCCTCGCAAAACACCTTCGGACGCCCCTGCAGATCAAAAATCCCCACCCGCGCGCCGCCGGTTCCCATGTCAATTCCCAATACGCAATCCAATTGTCTCATCTCCATCCTCCTTCAAAATCACATCCCATTTCGCAAAATTGTTGTTGAACCGGCACCTTTTCTGTACTATAATAAGAAAAGCGGCGGCCCGGCCAAAAATTCCCGGCATGCCGTCCCTATGCCATCCCGTCGCGGTGCCAAACCCGCGACCCGATTACAAACCGGCCATACGCCAAGTCACAGGCGCACCTTAAATACCGCCTTGACAAACGCCTGAGGACTTCCCACCATACCGCAGGTCCGGTGGGCATCCTCCGGAAACGCAATCAAAAACTTATCCGGCGTCAACAGCATAGCCTGTCCGGCGCCGCCATGGAAAAAATACGCGTCGGTTTGAGGACTTTCCTCATACGGCTCCAGATTTTCAGGCGTATCAATATCCATCCTCTCGATGCCTTTCAGCACCACATGAATGTCGATATATTCATGATGATTTTCATAGAAAGTCTCGTCATCCGGTTTGGTCTGCAAATCAACCTTAAACACATATACGTCCTTCCCCTGGAGCTCTACGCGCTCATCGCCCAGGGAAGCCAAAAACTCCGGATTGACATACCCAAGGGCCAGATCCAGGCCCGGATGGATGCCACGGTAACGCAGAGCGTCTCTCATATTAGCATAAATCATAATTCATCACCTCACGAATTTTCCGTGCGGCGGCCGTTTTCCCGAAACCCGGTCCGACTCCCGCACCAACTTGATTTTTACGACAGAAAGGAACGGTGTATCCATATGGATCCTTACGGCACAGCCCCCGGATTACAAAAAGTCCCCCTCTACGAACAGGTGGCCAATCTCCTGGAATCCCAGATCCTCAACCAGTTAGAGGACGGCGACCTGCTGCCCTCCGAGCAGCAGCTGGCCGAAAAATTCCTCGTGAGCCGGACCATCATCCGCGAAGCGCAAAAGCTCCTCAAAGAACGAGGCTTAATCGACTCCAAAGCCGGCAAAGGCACCTACGTCACACGGCTGCACGCGCAGGACATCGCCGTCGTATTCTCCCGCCTGATCCGCATGGAACGCATCGACTACATCAGCGTATTTGACATGCGCAACATCCTCGAAGTCGAGGCCGTCGCGCGCGCCTCCCAGCACGCCACGCCCGAAGAGCTCGCCAAAATGGCCGAGATGCTCGAAACGCTCAAGGATCCGAACCTCTCCGAGATCGAATACTCCGAATACGACTTTTCCTTCCACTACATGATCGCCAAGGCCTCCGGCAACCCCCTGCTCGCCGTCATGACCGAAGCCATCGGCTCGCTCTGCCGGGAAATCATCAGCCGAGCCGTAAAGACCCGCGGCGGCATCGAAGACGCCCTCTGGCGCCACGAGCTGATCCTGAAAATGCTCTGCGAGCACAACGAAGCCGGGGCCCGCGAAGCCATGCGCGGCCACCTCGACAAATCGCAGGAAAATTACCACCAATACCTGGAGCACCTGTCCGATTCCAAAGAACCATAAGAAGCAAGAGACGCAAAACCCTGCACACGAAGGGCCGCGTCTCTTTTTTTACCGTTCGCGGCGAGCCGGCCCCTTGCGGCAAGCCCGCCCCTCCCGGCCGGCTCCTTCCCGGCAAGCCAGCTTTTCCGGCCAGCCCATCCTTCCCGCCAGGCCCTCTCGCCGCCCCTCTCTACTCAGAACCGCCCCGCTCCCCCTCGATCTCGCGCACCCGGCCCGTCACCTCCCGCCCCAGCATCATATAATAATCCTGCGGAAAGCCAATCGAAAGAAACGACGCCCCGCGCTCCACCCAGAAGCGCACCATCTCATAATCCATCCCGATCGAAGCGCCAAACGGCTTGCCCGCCCTTTTGCACTTCCCGATCATCTCCTCCATCAAGCCCAGCATTTCCGGATCCCACACCTGCCCAAACTTGCCGATCGAAGCCGACAAATCATTAAGCCCGCAAATAATCCCGTCCACGCCCGGCACCGCCAAAATCTCCTCCAGATTCTCGACCGCCTCCCTGCGCTCGCACTGCATCAGCAGCAAAATACTATCGTTCGCCTGTGCAAAATACTCCGCGTCGCTCATCCCCCCATACCACTGCGAACGCCGCGGCCCATACCCGCGAATCCCCTCCGGCGGATACTTGCAGACCTCCACGCAGCGCCGCGCATCCTGTGCCGTATTCACCAACGGAAACACAATCCCGTCCGGCCCGTTCTCCAGCACCGGCTTAATATTCCCCACCGAATGATCCACCACCCGCACCACCGCCGCGACCCCGCCCGCGTTCGTCGCCAAAATCGCGTTCACAATCATCGGATTGCTCATCGCGCCGTGCTCCGCGTCAATCCACACATAATCATAATCCAGCTGCCCGCACAACTCATAAAAGGAAAGATCCGTACAAGAACAATGCGTCCCAAAATTCAACTGCCCCCGCGCGATCTTTTCCCTCAGCTTATTCACATATCTCATCCATACCGCCCTCTTTCTCTTTCTTTTTCTTCTTCCACACCGACTGCGCCACAGGGAACAAAAACGATGCCGCAATCATCACCAACAACGCCAGCGAAATCGGCCGCGTCACAAAATAACCCCAATCCCCCTGCGAAATCACCAGCGCCGTACGCATATTCTTCTCCACCGTGCCGCCCAATAACAGCCCCAGCACCAGCGGCCCCGAAGGAAAATCATACACCTTCAAAAAGAACCCCAAAATCCCCATCACAAACATCACAATCACATCCATGTAGCTGTTATTGATGCAGTACGAGCCAATAATGCAAAGCGCCCCCACCGCGACCCAGACCGTCGGCTGGCTCATATTCAAAAGCTTCGCCGACGCCTTCGCCGTCGCCAGCCCGATCACCAAAAACGCCACATTCGCCAGCACCATCAACGCCATAATCTGCGCCGTAAAACCAATCTGCTCCGTAAACATCGCGTGCCCCGGCGTCATACCGTACATCATCAGCGACCCCAGCAAAACCGCCGTCACCGCGTCGCCCGGAATCCCCAGCGTCAACATCGTGCACATCGCTCCGCCGATCACGCCGTTGTTCGCCGTAGCCGAAACCGCCAGCCCCTCCGCCGAGCCGTGCCCGTACTTATCCCCCTCCTTACTCAGACGCTTCGAATTCCCCCAACAAATAATCGCCGAAATATCGCCCCCGGCCGCCGGAATCGCGCCGATAATCGTCGCCGCCACGCCCGACACAATACAACGCGGCGTCCACCGCCTCATCTCCCCCGCCGTAGGCAAAATCCGCCCCAGCGCCTGGCTCACCCGCCGCGCCTCCATCTCCTCCCTCGCCTTCTCCTCATTATAATCATAAATCTGATACAACACCTCGCCCAAGCCCAAAAGCCCGATCATCACCGGAATAAAGCTGATCCCCGCCTGTAAATCAATCCTGCCAAACGTAAACCGCTGCAGCCCCGAAATCGGACAAAGCCCCACCGTAGACAAAAGCAGCCCCAAAAAGCCCAGCATCAGCCCCTTTAGCACCTTGCCGTTCGAAACCGCGATCATCATCGTCATCCCAAACAACGCCACCATCGCGTACTCGCCCGGCCCAAACTTAATCGTAACATCCGCAATCGGGCTCGCCAGCAAAATCAGCAGCAAAATCGAAATCATCCCGCCGATAAACGAAAACACCACATTGATCCCCAGCGCCAGGCCGCCCTTTCCCTCCTTATACATCGGATAGCCGTCCCAGGCCTGTGTAATCGAAGCCGGCGTCCCCGGCGTGTTAATCAAAATCGCCGTAATCCCGCCCGCAAAAATCGCCGCGTTCCACAGCCCCATCAGCATCGCAAACCCATCCACCTTATTCAGCCAAAACGTAATCGGCGTCACCAACGCCACGCCCATCGTAGCCGAAAGCCCCGGAAGCGCGCCGATCAGCGTCCCCAAAACCACGCCCACCGCCAGATAAAAAAACACCGAAGGCCTCAACAACTCCACAAACGCCGAAGCAAAAATTTCAAAAGACATTCCCGCATCCCCTTCCTCAAGGCATAAAGCGAATGGAAAAGCCCATCCGAAACAGCACATAAATAAACGCCGTCATCCCCACGGTAAAAAGCACCGTAAACCGCATGCTCCGCTTCAAAAGCCTGTTCACGGCAAAAATATAAACCGGCAGGCACACGAAAAACAGCCCGCTGATCTTCCAGGCCGCCAGCAAAAGCAAAATCAAAAGCGCCAGCATCCCCACGGTTTTCAGATTCTCCCGCCTCTCCGGCGTCATCCGAAAATAATCCACCGACCCGTTTTGCCTCACGCCGCGAAGCACCAGCAAAATCCCGCACACAATCAGCGCCGCCGCGCAGATAAAAGGAAAAAACCCCGGCCCCACGCCGCCGATCACACTCTCATCCACAATCACCATCTTCGGATTCCGAACAATATACACCAGCGTAAAGATCCCCACCGCCAGCGAAAAAATACCAGGGATCGTATCACCCTTTTTGATCAAAAGCAAAACCTCCTCTCCTGCGTCCGCCCGCGCTTGCAGGGCATAATGGGATGCCCTGGAGGCGCCCCCGGCCAGACGCACCTTTCTCTTTTACGAAGCCGGGCCAAAAACTCCCGCAAAGCTTTGACCCGGCAACACACGCAAACTCCAATTATCTCACTCCGGAACCATCCTCAAAGAACGCTCCCCGCCGCCAATCAATTCGCGGACAGATTAAACTCCTCAATAATGGCCGAATTCGTCCCATACATCTCCTGGGCGTCGCTCTTAAACTGCTCCGCCTCCACATGATACTCGTCAAACCCTCTCTCCGCCAGCGTCGCCTTAAAATCATCCGAATTAAGGATCGCTTCGCCCGCCTTACGCAGCACCTCCATCACCTCAGCCGGAGTACCGGCCGGCGCCGCAAACGCGCCCCAGGAGCCGCCGTCGCAGGCATAACCCAGCTCCGTCGCCGTAGGCGTATCCGGGAAAAGCGCAGACCGCTCCGCCGACAAATTACACAGCAGCCGAAACTCGCCGGAATTCACATAAGACAACGCCTCCGCCGTCCCGGCGGTACAGCACTGCACATTGCCGCCCATCATCGCCGTAATCGCCTCCGCGGTGCCGCCGCTGAAATTCACGATATTCATCTCAATCCCCGCCGACTTTAACATCGCGCGCAGACCCAGCTCATAAGCATTTCCCACGCCCGCCGTACCGATCGTAACCGCGCCCGGGTCGGCCTTCGCCGCGGCGATCAGATCCTCCAGCGTATTCCACTCGCTGTCCGCAGGAACGCAGATCAAAGCGCTGATCTTCATCGCCGTGCAGATAAACTCAAAGTTTTCCGGCGTCACGGTCGCATTGCCCATCGCCTCCACAGTAGTCACCTCCGCCGGTATGTAGCCGATCGTGTACCCGTCCTTATCCGCGGCCGCGATCGCCTCCAGGCCAATGCCGGCCCCCGCGCCAGGCTTGTTCTCCGTAATCACCGAAACGCCCAGCTCCTTCTCCAGCGCCGCCGCAAACAGACGGCTGATCGTATCCGAGCCGCCCCCGGCCGCCAGCGGACAGATCAGGGTAATCTGCTTGCTCGGATAATCGGCCTTGCCGCCGCAAGCCGACAGACTCAGCGCCATAATCAGCGCCAGTAACATTGCTGCCATTTTCTTCATAGTCTCTTTCCTCCTTCTTCGCCCGTATTCTCAGGGCATGATGGTACACCCCTGTGGTGTTTCCTCCTGATTCGTTTGCTCATTCGCCTACGATGTTGTATAGTTATCATACAGTATGATTGTATTACTTGTCAAGAGAAAATCCCAACAAAATGCAAACAACCCGTTACTATTCACATTTTTTTATCAAAAACGCAGGCCAAATAGTAATATTTCACCACTCACCCCGTCCACAACCAGTTCACGGAATGTGCGATGTAACAGCCGGGGTTTTGACACCCTTCCTGCCAGGGCCCTTTACAAACGCCGGTCGAGGGAATATGTGCAAGGTGAAAGGAGTACAGACGCGCTGTAAAAATAAAGAGAGAAGGCAAATACCTTCATCCGCCCTCTCTCTTCATCGTTGAAATCTTATTTGGATCTGCTTATCCGGGAGTAACAAAAACCTTGCTTTTATGCCGGCTAAAAAGGAACATGCATAATCCGAACCATGCGACACAGTGGCCGGCCAAAATCGCCGTGCTTTTCCATGCTGCCTTCGTATCCCCGGCCAGCAAGGCCAGCATCCCTTCAAAGGCAGGCTTAGAAGGCACAAGATAGCAGAGTACATCCAAAGGCCCGCTTACTTCTGTCAGCGTACACAAAACCGGAACGGTAATGAACAGCAGCATGAGCAGCTTAATATAGATCACTCCCGTCATCAGGCCGTCACAGCCCCCTCCGATCATCAAACCGGTCATGGCTGCGACAAAGGATGAGAGAACAATCAGCACCAGCAATAGCCCGATGCTCTGCCAGGGAAACCGAACGCAGATCAGCGCCGTCGTCGCCGCGGACAAGCAGCCGCAGAGAAACCCGATCGTGACCTTCTGCCAGATATACCGGCTGGGGGTCATAGGCAGAATTTCGTTGACCAGCGCCACACCGTTCTCCTTTTCGGAGATCATGTTTACCGCGTTGAAGGTACATCCCATAAACATGGCCATAATCAGCAGCAGCGGGATCAAAATATCCTGAAGGCCTCCCAGGGCCGCCGGCTGCCCAGAGAGATTCATCGATCCCATAAAACGAAGCAGGACGGCCGCCGCTACCGGCAGTAAAAATGTCATCAGACAAAACGGATCCTTTGATACGCTTTTTAGCTGATAGCGGATTCCCTCCATAGCGCATGCCCTCCTTTCGGTTTCCATGCGCCTACCCGCGAGCCGGCGTGCCCCCGCGGCGCCGCCCAGCTCCCGGCCGAAGGCGAGATGCACCGCAAAGAACAACAAAGCAATGGCGCCCGCGGAACCGATATAATAGGCGGGCGCGGTTGTGGGAGTACCGAAGCAGGCATTTTTCAGACCCATGTAAAAATGGTAAAACGGATGCCAGTGAATCCAGCCAAACTCCATCGTGCTCAAAAACACCGGGGCCGCCACAAACAAGACGATCAGCAGATAGGCCATCGTGAATTGCCGGAAATCCTTTAAAAGCAGAGCGCAGAGAAGTCCGATCAAGGTCATCACCAGCGAGAGGATCGCCGTCTGCACCAGTACGGCCGGCAGCACCGCCGCTCCCTCTGAAAGCCCCACGTTCCAAAGTACAAGCAGCCCGGCAAAGCAAAGGTCGGAAAGCAGGAAAACCGCCAGCTTAGCCAGCAGGAACCAATCCTTCCAAAACGGAAGCACCGCGTGGGCGCGAATCACTCCCATGCTTTTTTCCTTGAACAGCATCGCGGCAATCTCCAAAAGCCCCGCCGCCGCCAGTTCAAAAAACAACAGCTGGCAGGTGATTTCCCTTCTCGCCTTCTGTTCCAGCATATAGACGCCGATTCCCTCTGTCAAACGGAGGCGGCCCCAGTTTATATATGCCGTATAGAGAAGCAAAAAGCCGATGACCATGAGAAAATATTTTCCCGACGCCAGAAGCCGCACATCTTTTTTGAACAACGCGCGAAAGCTCGTTCTCATCCGTTCAGCCCCCTTCCCGTATACCGAATGAACATATCCTCCAAGGTCGGCTCCTGGGAATGGACGCTGAGAATCTCATCATGGGCAAAGGGAAATCCCTCCTCCAATTCGGATACCATCATCTCTTTTGTCAGACGCCGGCCCTGATACATGTAGTCGACGACGGCCCGATGGCTGCTGTTTTTCTCCTTCAGGTTTTTAGGCGTATCCAGTGCGACCAGGTTCCCGCCCGATAAGAAAGCCACCCGGTCGCACAGCAGATCGGCATCCAGCATATTGTGAGTCGTGACAAAAATCGTCGTCCCCTTTTGGCGCTCCTGTTCGATGATCTTGCGAAACAGCACCGCCCCGGACGGATCAAGGCCGCTGGTAGGCTCGTCCAGAAACAGAAGCCGTGGGCTGCCGATCAGCGCCCGTGCCATGCTCACCCGCTGCCGCATCCCTTTTGAATAAGAAGAAACCGGTTTTTTTAGAAAATCCGGCTTAAACTCCAGCAGTTCCAAAAGCTCTCGCACATTCCGCCTCTGCCCCGCCGGATAGAAGGACGCAAAATAGCCTAGATTGTCCAGCGCGCTCAAATTCGCGTACAGGTAGGGAAACTCAAACAGCACGCCGATCTTTCGAAAAAAATCCTGGCCGTGGACCGCCGCGATATCCTGCCCAAAGAGGGAAACCGTCCCGCCATGCCCCTTCAGGATCCCTGTCAGAATCTTCTGCGTTGTCGATTTTCCGGAACCGTTCGGCCCCAGAAAGCCGAAGATTTCCCCGTCCTCCACGGTAAAATCCAGCCCGTGGAGCGCTTCTTTGTCCCGTCCGTATGAAAAAGTCAGCTGTTTTACCTCGATCATTCCTCTTCCCCCCACTTCTGTCGCTGTTTTTCCCTCTCCTCTCGCCGGCGCCGGTTCCACCGCTTCATATACCAGATTTTAAAGGGCACGGACACCAATACCACCGCCGCGATCCCCAGCCACCAGTACCATTCCAATCCGAGAAACATAATAAAAACCCTCCTTATTTTTGTGATAAGGAGAGTTTAGACAAACGCCGTATAATTCCCGTAACGGTGAAGTAAAGACCGTGTAAAGATTTTAACACGCGATCGGAAGAGAAAAGAAAAATTCCACGCCGTCCGTTTCATTGCGGACACCATAGGAAAGACTCTGCATGGACAAAATCTGCGCCACGATTGCCAGCCCCAGGCCCGAGCCCTCGCAAGGGATACGGCGGTCCCGATAGAATTTGGTCCATATTTTATCCAGCTTTTCCGCGGGAATCGGCAAGCCCTGATTAAAAACCGAAACCTGAAGAGGGCCGTCGCTTTCACACAGCGCCAGACGGAGGACACCTCCGGAAACGACATGCTTTTTTGCATTGACGATCAGATTGTCCAGCACCTGCTCCATGCGGGCCTTGTCCGTATAGACAAAGACAGGATGCGCCGGCAGCTCGTATTGCAATTCAAAATTCCCGTCCGGGATGTCTAGCAACAGCCTTCCGGCCACTGTTTCTGCAAATTCCACAAATTCAAAGCGCTCCGGCTGAAGCGACGTGGCGCCGCTTTCCAGCGCGGACAAATCCAACAGCGTATGAATCAGACCGTTCATGCGCTCTGTCTCCGCGATAATGATCTGCGTATATCTCTGCTGCCGCTCCCGGTCGCCTGTATCCTGCAGTCCCTCCGCGTAGGCGCGGATCACGCCCAGCGGGGTTTTCATTTCATGGGTAAGGCTGTCCACCAGTTCCTTTCTCTCCCGGAGCAGCCGGCGCTCCTTCGCGGCCTCCTGCTCCAGCTTTGCCAGGGCGTCCTGCAGATTGTCGGCCATCGTACGCAGGCTCCGGGACAGCTCCCCCAATTCATCCTTGGTCCGGATATCGCAGGGTACGGAAAAATCAAGCTTTGCCATCCGGCGGGCCGCCTCATTCAGCGTATCCACCGGTTCGGTAAGAAACCGCCCGATTAAGGCATCCATCGTAAGAATCAGCGCGATCACCAGCCCCGTCCAAAGAACGAACGACACATCCTCCGAAAACGGCAGCGCCGCAAAAAATACATAGGACAGGATCAGAAGGAAACCTGCTATCTTTGAGAGCAGAAGAATTTTCCGGCGCACCGTGCCCAGTCCAAATAGGCCCCCTTTCATGGTCTCACCTCAAATTTATAGCCGGAACGGATCAGCGTTACAATATAGACTCCCGCGTCTCCCAGCTTTTGCCGCAGATTCTTGATATGGTTATCCACCGTGCGCGTCGTCCCCTCAAAGTCATATCCCCAAATCCGGTTCAACAGCTGGTCTCGTGTGAAAATCCGGCCCGGGTTTGCCATAAAAAGGCGAAGCAGCTCATATTCCGTGTGGGTAACGGCGATCTCTTCGCCCTCTATATACACTTTGTGCGAGGACGGCAACAGCGTGATTTTTCCGGCGCAGATTTGATCCGCGGTCGAAGCGACGGAGGTCACGCGCCGCAGAAGCGCATTTACCTTCGCCAACAGAACGCGGGGGCTGAAGGGCTTTGTCATGTAATCATCCGCGCCGTATTCATAGCCTTTCAGCTTATCGTCCTCGCCGTCTTTCGCGGTCAGCAGGATAATCGGCAGATTGTTTTGCTCCCTGGCCAGGCGGCAGACCGTAAATCCGTCCAGGTTCGGCATCATTATGTCTAAAATCATCAGGTCGATCGGATATGTTTTTAACAGTACCAGCGCATCCACGCCGTCGTCGGCCGTAAAGCAAGCGTGCCCGCCCTTTTTCATATAGTCGACAAGGATATCCTGCATATTTTTTTCGTCCTCTGCGATGAGAATGTTGGCCATGGAATGTTTGGATCCTTTCTTCTGCTTGCAAAATACATACGTGAAAAGAACGGTCATGCCATACAAACATGACCGCCCCGCGTTTCTTTCATCTGCAATCACTCAATGCGAGGATTTTGCCTGCTAAATGCTTTCTGCTATCTTTCGGATCGCTTCCTCTTTGGTGGCAACAAAGAAAACGTCCTTCCCTTTGTTGCTTTCAAAGATAAAGTCCTTCAGCGGTTTGCTGGTATAACGCGAATAATCGCCGTAAATGGCAATCTTCAATAAAGCAGTAGTGTATGCCATTATCCCAACCAATAATTTCAGCTCCAA
>CANSWW010000014.1 GCA_947650845.1 uncultured Lachnospiraceae bacterium | reverse complement strand
GCCTGCTTATAAGGCATTACGCCGAAGGAGTCCACTAACATCCGGGACGCCTCAGGATCGGTTACGCACCATACTAAGAAATCCATCGTAGCCTGCTGATCCTCAGCCGAAGCCTTGGAGTTGATCGCCCAGCAGTTCTCGGTGCCGCAGTTCAAACCGGCCTTTTCCTCGCCGGCTACGCCGCAGTAATAAGGGATCATCGTTGCGTTCGGCACGGCTTCCGCTACGGCGGAGTATTCCCAGGAGCCGTTTACGAAGAAAGCGGCCTGGCCCGTCTTGAACTCGTTCTCAGCGTCGTGGCCGCCGGTAGCCAGCTCGGTGGGGGCTACGAGGCTGTTGTTGATGCAGAGGTCATACAGGTTTTTGAAATTCTCCATGTAAGCGCCGGTGATGGTAGGAGGGCACTCGGTCCAGATGTTGCCTTCCTGCTCGTAGTAGTATTCCAGGTTCGCCATATGGCCGGTGAAACGCCAGGAGGAGCTGCCGTCCATATCGCTGGAGGTGAAGGCGTCGAAGCCCAGCTCCGCGGCGCGGGCGTGGATGTCCTCCGCCACGGCCTTTAAGCTCTCAAAGTTGGTGATCTCTTCCATCTTATGGCCGGCCTTCTCGATCAGGGTCGGGTTGACGATGATGCCGTAGGATTCATAGCAGTAGCCGATGGATACCAGTTTGCCGTTCTCGTCATACAGGTTGTAGGCATCGGTGTTCAGCTCGTTGGCGATAGGTGTGCCGGTTAAATCCAGCGCGTAATCCTTCCAATCCTTGACGCCGGCCTGGTTGCCGATGACAAACAGGGTAGGCGGATTGCTCTTATCCATCTCGGCGTTGAGCTGCTGGGAATATGTACCCGAAGCAGCGGTGACAACCTTGACCTCTACGCCGGTTTTCTCCGTGTACATCTGGGCGATGCTCTGGAGCACCTCGTCGGACTCGGGCTTGAAATTCAGCCAGTACACGGAACCGCCGGCCTGGCTGTCCGAACCGCCGCCCTGGCTGCCGGAATCTCTCGCTGCCTGGGTAGCGCCCGCATCACCGGCCGCAGCCGTGGTAGCGCCGCTGTCGCTGCTGCCGCAGCCGGCCAACAAAGAAAAGGCCATCACGCAGGACAGAGCCAGAGCTAAAAACTTTTTACTCATTTTCATTTCCTCCTTATAGGGTTTGTCTCTGCGATTGGAAACGTTACTGGTAACGTTTTCAATCGTTATGTACCTATCATAACCGCTTTGGGAAGATTATGCAATAGAAACCGTATGATTCAGCACAATTTCGTCATAATATCAAAAATACGGCGCTTGTTTTTGGGTAAAACGTATAAATGCTTAGCGATTGACAGAGGGCAGCCATACAAGAAAGGAAGCGCCGCCGCCTTTGGTATCGCACAGCTGGAGGCGGCCGCCGTGAGCGAGGGTTATCTCATGGGCGATGGACAGCCCCAGACCGAAGTGATCTTTCTGGCGTCGGGCGGGGTCGCAGCGGTAGAATCGCTCAAAGACGGCTTCTTTTTGCGCGTCGGGAATACCGGGCCCGTTATCGGCCACGGTGAGACAGAACCAGCGGCCGGACGACTTTAAGGACAGGGCGATAAAACGGTCCTCTCCCTCGTCGCGATGGTAACTGAGCGCGTTTTGAATCAGGATGGCCAGCACCTGCGAGATCCGTTCCCGGTCGCAGCGGCAGGGCGGCAAATGTTCCTCCGGCAGACGGAGGGTAAGAGCGATGCCTTTTTCGTGGGCGAGGAGCTCAAAGGCTTCCGATTGCTCGAGCAAAAGAGTGTCCAGCTCGACGGCGGACGGACGGATGGGAAAGCCTTGGCTGTCGGCGCCGGCTAAGGTGAGCAGATCGGCGACAAGGCGCGCCATGCGAAAGCATTCTTTTTCCATAATCCGCATAAAGCCTTCCCGTTCCTCCTTGTCGGAGCGGCGCATGGCCGACAGGCAGTTGGTAAGGACGGTTAAAGGGGTGCGCAGCTCATGGGAGGCGGAGGCTACGAATTGGACCTGTCGCCTGTGGCTTTCCTCCACGGGCTGCAAAAAAAGGGCGGTAAATCGGCGGCAGAGGAAAAATAAGAGTAGAATGGCGCCGCTTACGATCGCCAAAAACAATAGTCGCTGGCGGACAATCTGCCTTTGCAGGCCAAAAAGCGGGGATAGGAGAAGCATCTTTAGCTGGCCGTTCTTTTTGGCGATGCGGGTGCAGGCGGCCAAATAGCGCTCTCCGTTTTGAGCCGTGTAGAGGAAGCTTACGGAGGAATTTTGTCGGCCGGATTCGTATTCGGCGGCCGGCCGGGCGTCGGTCCTGGCGAGGGCATCGGCCTTGGCGAGGGCGTCGTCAAAGAGGGCGGTGTAAGAGGGATTTTGGGCGGTATAGGCCAGCGGAATATCGTTGTCGGTGAGATACAGAAGATAGCTGCCGTCCGCCTGGATTTGGGAGAGCCAGCTGCGCGTGATATTGATTTCCTGTTCCAGAGCGGCCGCCAGGGAAGAAACGTCCTGCTCAAAGGCGGCGAAGCTGTTGTCATAGAGAGCGGATTCGGCCACGTAGAGATAGAGGCCGGTCATGACGATCAGAACGAGGCCGACAATCGTGCTGAATAACAGAGTAAGCCGCCGGTGGGCTTGAATGAGTACGGAGGAGGGGCGGCTATTCATGGCAGTTCTCCAGTCGGTAGCCAATTCCGCGGACCGTGCGCAGAGAAAGGCGGCTGTCTACTGCTTTGAGACGGCGTCGCAGAAAGTGGATATAATTGTCCAGATTGCCGTCCTCCACGGCGTCGTCGGGGCCCCAGACGCGGGCTAAGAGGGCGGCGCGCGTGAGAACCTGGTTTTCGTTTTGCAAAAAACAGGCCAGCAGGCTGCCTTCCCGCCGGGAAAGGCTGCAGGAGCCGCCGGGGCCTGTTAGCCGTCGTTCATCGGGATCATAGGAGAGGTCCCGGCAGGAGAGAAGGGCGCTTTTTTGCCAGTGGCGGGGCCGGCGGGCGATGCTGCGGATCCGGGCCATCAGCTCTTCAAAGGCAAAGGGTTTTACCAGATAGTCGTCCGCGCCGGCGTCCAGACCGGCGATCTTGTCCTGCAGCTGTCCCAGGGCGGTTAGCATGATGACCGGGACGGGATTTTCGTCCTGCCGTACTTTTTTTAACAGGGAAAGGCCGTCCATGTCCGGCAGCATCCAGTCCAGGAGCAGCAGATCGTGGGCTTGTTCCCGGATCCGGGACAGGGCTTCGCCGCCGTTTGCACAGACATCGACGAGGAAGCCTTCCTTTTTTAGTTGGAAGGAAAGGGAATAGGAGAGGGATAAATCGTCCTCGATCAGAAGAATTCGCATGAGTATTTCCTTTCTGCGGGCCGGCGTTTATGATAGAGAGGAAGCGCTGCGCCGACGCCATGTGTTAGCACAGTAGAAGTATAGCACAGAAATCTCTATTTTTTCTCTAAATCCGAGGAAACATTTGTGAAAAAGGGAGACGGGGGCGATTACAAAAAATCCCCTGATTTTTCACAGATTTTAGAGAAAAATTAGAGAGAGCTTTGTTATGCTGAATCTATCCTGAGAACACGGACAGTAAGTAGGAAACGCCGCAAGGGTGCGTAAAATGTCCGGAGAACATGGACAGTGAGGAGGAAAATACTATGAAGCAAGGCAGACGAAGAAGGCTGGCGGCGCTTGGCCTGGCGCTCGCCGTGGGAATAAGCGTATTCGCGCAGGGCTGTAAGGGCGCGGGACCGTCCGGCGGGGAAAGCGGCGGGGCGGGGGGATCGCCGAATGCGGAAGGAGCTCAGGGCGGTCCGTCCGGCTCGCAGGCGGAGCCGGATTCCCATGTCATGGGGCGTTTTGTGGAGGAGGAGCGGGCGCTGCCGTCGGAAAACGGCGTTCCGATCGGATTGTTTGCACAGGAGGACGGAAGCATTCTGTATTATGACGGCGATATATATCGCTCTACGGACCAGGGAGCGACCTGGCAAAGGGAGGAAGCGCTGAGCGGGCGTCTGCAGGAGCACACGGCGGAAAGCGGATATATCATGAATCTGGCGATCGACGCGAAAGGGAATCTGGCCGTTGTGTACGCTATCCTGGGCGGGACCGGGCAGGAGGAAGAAAATACGGACATTTTGACGAAGGCCTTGTATGTGGATACGGCCGGGAACGAGGTCCCTCTTATGCTGGACGATCTGGGAGAGCTGTATCCGCAGGATGTGCGCTTTTCACCGGAGGGCCGTTTGTTTTTGCTGATGACCGGAAACGGCGTCGGGGCGGTGCTGGAGGCGGATACGGCATCCGGCCGTATGGAACAGCTCTTTACGGCGGGCCAATCCTTTGACGGCTGCGGCTTTTCGGGAAATATTCTGGCGGCGGTGTCCGGCGAGGAGGCGTACCTGTATGATTTGGAGAGCAAAGAGTTGCAAGAGCCGGATCCGGTTTTAGGCGAGTTTTTGGCGTCTATGACCGGCGATGGTTCTTGGTATAACGGCGCGATCAGCGGATTGGCGATCATCGGGGATGAGACGGGGCGCGCCATTTATCTGGCGTCCGGCAGAGGGCTGTACCGGCATGTGCTGGGAGGGACCGTGATGGAGCAGGTCATCGACGGCAATCTTTCCGGCTTTGGACGGCCGGATATGGAGATTCGCAGCATCCTGCAGCTGGCCGACGGCAATTTCCTGGCTTTGTTCAGCAGCCGGCTGTGTTACTATCGGTACGATGCCACGCTGCCGGCGGTGCCGTCACAGCAGTTAAGCGTGTACAGCTTAGAGGAAAATTCTACGATTCGGCAGGCCATCGGCCAGTATCAGAGCGTGAATCCCGATGTGTATATCCGCTATGAGGTGGGGATGAGCGGCGAAAGCGGCGTTACCTGGGACGATGCGGTGAAGAACCTGAATACGCGGATTATGAGCGGGGACGGCCCGGATATCGTAGTGCTTGATGATCTGCCGGTTTCTTCTTATGTGGAAAAAGGGGTGCTGTTGGAATTAAGCGGTTTGCTTACGGAGATTAACGATGCCGAGGGATTGTTTACGAATTTGACAAACTCCATGGGCGAGGGCGGCAAGGTGTATGCGGTTCCGGCGCGTTTCGGCTTGCCGATGTTGACAGGGGCGCAGGCGGATCTTGAGGGGCTTGACAATATGGAAAGGCTGGCGGACCGGATGGAGAGCTGGCGGCAGGAGTCGCCGGAGGGCCTGCTTTTGGGCCTGTACCGGGAGGCGCAGGTGCTGAATCTGTTTTACCGGCTGTCGGCGGCGGGCTGGCTGTCGGACAACGGGAGCGTCGATCGGGAAAAGCTGGCGGACTTTTTGACGCAGGCAAAACGGATTTATCAGGCGGAGATGGCCGGAATGACGCCGGCGCTGGAGGCGGAATTCGCCGAAATCGAAGCGGGAGCCGGCGGCCCGGTTCGCTGGGATATCTATAAGAGCATCGGCGCGCGGACCACTGATATTTTATACCGGCATCAGCGGGCGGCCGCCGGGATCCTGGACGGGATTATGGTGGATGCCGGCACCATGCTGGCCGTATTGGACCAGATGGAACAGGGGGGCTTTGCGGCGCTTGAGGGGCAGTGTTCCGGCGTGTTCCTTCCGTCTACGGTGCTGGGCGTGACGGCGGGCAGCGAGGATGTGGAGACGGCCTGTGATTTTGTGAAAACCGTGCTTTCCAAGGAAGTGCAGCAGAGCGATTTGGGCGAGGGGCTGCCGGTGAATCGGGCGGCAATGACGCAGGTGTTGACCGATACGTCGGAGGCAGGAAGCTCTCTGATGTCTGTTTTTAAGGACGGGGACGGGAATATGGTAATGCTGGAGATGCGCTGGCCCGACGAGGCGGAAAAAGAGGCTTTGCTTGCGCTGGTGGAAAGCCGGACAACGCCGGCGCTCATGGACCACATGATAGAAAGCACCGTGACAGAGCTGGGGGGTAACGCCTTGAACGGCAGCGCGTCGGTGGAGGAGACGGCCGATGAAATTCTGCGCAAAATTCAATTGTATTTGGCCGAGTAGGAGGCGTTTTCGGAGACTTTTGTTTCTGCTGCCCAGCCTGGCGGGCGTGTTCGTCTTTGTCCTGCTGCCGTTTGCGGATGTGGCGCGCCGTTCGTTTACGACGGCGGTCAACGGCCGTTGGAACGGCTGGGCAAATTATGAGATGCTGGCCGGTAATCAGGCGTTTTTGCTGGCGGTGAAAAATACGCTGCGCTTTACGGCGGTGTGCCTGCCGATCCTGATTGGTTTGGGTCTTTTGACGGCCGTGCTTTTAAGCCGGCTGCCGCGGATCCAGACGCTGAAGGCGTGCTATCTGCTGCCGTTGGCGGCGCCGGCGGCTACGGTGGTTTTGGTGTGGCGGATCCTCTTTGCGGACAGCGGGCTTTTAAACGGGCTGCTGGCAAAGTTTTCGCTCTCGCCGGTGCGTTTTATGGAGTCGGAGGCCGCTTTTTGGGTGCTGGTGGCCAGTTATGTATGGAAAAATTTGGGTTATACCGTTATTTTATGGCTGGCCGGGATTTTGGGAATACCGGAAAGCATCCTGGAGGCGGCGCGCGTGGACGGGGCGAGCGAACGGCAATGCTTTTATCGCGTGATCCTGCCGAATTTGAAGCCGACGCTGTACACGATTACCGTGCTGTCGTTTTTGAATTCGTTTAAGGTGTTTCGGGAGGCGTATCTGGTGGCGGGGGCTTATCCGCACGAGAGCATGTATTTGCTACAGCATTTGTTTAATAACTGGTTTACCGGGCTGGAATTTGATAAAATGGCGGCGGCTGCCGTCTGCACGGCGCTTGTGATGGGGGTGGGCAGCATCGGGCTGAAACGGCTGTGGGATCGGCAGGGGAGCTGGTAGGGGAGAGAAACGGCGAACGAGGGCGAGCGGAAAAGGAGATCGGATGCGAAGGAGAATGAAACAGGGATTGACCCTTGGAGGTTTGGCGGTGCTGGCGGCGCTTGTCTGTCTGCCGGTGATATGGGTATTGGCCGGCTCTATAAAAAGCAGCGTGGAGCTTTCGGACAGTCTGTCGCCGATTTTGCTGGAAAACGGCGGGCGGGTTCGGTTTACGCTTTGGCCCCTTTTTCCGACGCTTCGGCATTTTATGGAGGTGCTGCTTCAAAGCCCTTCGTTCTTTGTGGTGTTCTGGAATTCGGTGCGGATCGCGGTGCTTACGCTGGGCGGCCAGCTTATGGTGGCCGTCCCGGCGGCCTGGGCTTTTGCCCGTTTTCCGTCTCGCGGGAACGGATTTTTGTTTACCTTGTACACGGTATTGATGATGATGCCGTTTCAGGTGACGATGCTTTCAAGCTATCTGGTGCTGGATAACCTGGGGCTGATGGGGCGGCAGGCGGCCGTGATTCTGCCGGCGGTTTTTTCTACTTTTCCGGTGTTTCTTATCTATCGCGGGTTTACGGAGATACCGGAGGGCCTTGTGGAGGCGGCGCGGATCGACGGGGCCGGCGACTGGCGGATTTTCTTTCACATCGGGCTGCCGCTTGGCTCGTCGGGGATTTTGTCGGCGGCGGTGCTCAGCTTTTTGGAGATCTGGAATTTGATTGAACAGCCCCTGGCTTTTCTGGAGGACAAGGCGCTGTGGCCGTTGTCGCTGTATCTGCCGGAGGTGGGGCTGGGACAGGCGGGGACGGCCTTTGCCGCCTCGGTGATTACGCTGATACCGGCGGTGCTGGTGTTTGTGATGGGGCAGGATTATCTGGAGAAAGGAATCGTAGCGGCGGCTATGAAGGAATAGAGGATGAGAGACAAAGGTGGGATTTGGCGGCAGAGGCTTCGGGCCGGCTTTGAGGGCTCCCGGGGGCGGGCGGCGGCGCTTTTGGGGCAATTTTTGATTTTTATGATGGCCTGTACGGTGCTGTCGCGGGCTCTTTATACGGCCCGCATGGTGCAGGTGACGGTGGGAAACAGCCGCAGCATGAGCCTGGACCATGTGGTGGAGGCGGAAGGGACGGTCCTGGAGGGGCCCAAAAGCGCGGTGTTAATTCCTGCCGGTATGCGGATCGCGCAGGTTTTGGTGCGCGAGGGGCAGCAGGTGGAGGCGGGGGAGGAGCTGCTTTTGCTGGACTGTGAGGATATACAGGAACAGCTTTTGAAAAAGCGGAAGGAGGAAGAGCGTCTGCGTTTGCAGCTGGAGGCGGCCCGTGAAAATGCGGCGCGCCAGGCGGCGGACGCGCAGAGGAATCAAACGAGGGCGGAGGAGGATTATAACGACGCTGTCGCGGCCGCCGACAGCCAGGCGGAGGAGGCGAGGGCAGCCTGGGAAGAAGCCGTGCGGGAGAGGGAGCAGCTTGCCGGCTGGGACAGCTATCTGGCCGGCGTGCAGCAGGAGGATTTGACGTTACGGCAGCTGGACGGGACGATTGGCCGCCTGGAGCAGGAGCTGAGCGATTTGCGGCAGGAGCTTGACCATTTGCAGGCGGAGCGGGAGCAGGCGGCGACGGGCCATTTGCAGGGGGAGCGGGAGCAGGCGGCGACGGGCGCGGCCGGGGAAAGCGCGCCGGATACGGGAAAGGACGAGGATGCGGAGAATGTAGCCGCGCAGATCCTTGCCAAGGAGCAGGAGTTGATAAAGGCCCGGGCAGAGCGGGAGCAATATCTGGCGCAGCTGTCTCAGGACAGCCGGCAGCAGTGGGAGCAAAAAAGGGCTTCGTTAGAGGAGACGGAGCGGCAGGCGCAGCGCTCCTATGAGGGGATACGGGACAGCGGGGAGCAGAACGTGCAGGCGGCATCCCGCGCGTTGGAGGACGCGTCCCAAAAGCCGCTGTCCGACAGCAGCCTGGCGCTGCTTTCCATGGATGTGGAAGCGGCGGGGGAGGAGTGCGCCGCTTTGGAAGCGCTTCTTGCGACGGAAGGGCGTATCTGCGCCGAGAAAGCCGGGCAGATTGCGCAGGTGTCGGCGGAGAACGGGCGGCGTACCACGGATGAACCGGCGTTTTTGCTGGCGGCCGGGGAGGGGGAGTTGACATTTCAGGCGTTGCTTACGAAAGAGCAGAGCCGCTATGTCAATGTGGGAGATGAGTGCGTGGTAAGCTTTGACAGCGGAAGGAGAAAGGTGGAGGGGTTGACGGTTTTATCTTTGACGGAGAGTAAAGAAGAGGAAAATCGCTATCGGTTGACGCTTTTGCTTCCGGCCGGACAGGCGGCGATGGGACAGAGCGGGACCTTTCGCCTGGTGCGGCAGACGACTAATTATAGTACCTGCGTTCCGCTGGAGGCGCTGCGCACGGACAGCCGGCAGCAGACCTATGTGCTTGTGTTAAGCCATGTTGAGACTTTTTTAGGCGAGGAGTTGACGGCGGTTAAGCGGCCGGTGAAGGTTCTTGACAAGAACGGGACCTACGCGGCGCTGGAGGAGGGGGCGATCGGCGCGGAGGAAGCGGTGATTGTGAGCGCCGACGGAATCATTGAAGAGGGCGATATTGTCCGTATGGAGGAGCCATGAGCGGGAGGGCGGGGACTCAAAGCGAGGGAAGGCGAGGGCTGAAGGGGCGGGAAGGGGACCGGCGGTTTTGGCGTCGATGGCTGTCGCGTCTGGCCTGCGCCGCCGCGCTGATCTGGCTGGTGATGGAGGGAGGGCGCTGCGTGGCGGCGTTCAACCGCAGTTTGGGGATTTGCGTCGTGCGTCTGTCGCAGGAGGCTGCCGTAGCGGAAATTCGGAACATGCGGGAGGATTGGCAGAAGGAAAACGAGGAGGACGCTTTTCCCGCGGTGTTCTGGCAGGAGCAAAAGGGCGTTTGGGTCCGAAATGAATCGTGGGGCCGCCAGGCGCGCGTGACCGAGCTGGCCGTCTGCGGCGGCAGCGGTCTGCTGTTTCCCGGGCAGGCGCTTCTTTCTGAGGAGGATGAGGAGGGATGCCTGATCGACCGGGAAACCAGTTGGCGGCTTTTTGGGGATGCGGCGGCCATCGGCGGCATGGTGGAATATCAGGGGCAAACTTATCGGGTGCGGGGCGTATTGCAGGAGAGCACGCCGGTTTTTGTCCGTACGGCGAAGGGGGACGAGGCCGTTTCCTGTTTGGCTGTAAACGAGAGCGTAAGGCGGAATTTTTGGGAGCGGCTGCAGAACCAAAGCGGTCTGTCCGGACGCTTGAGCGTGTGCTTTCAATGGGATGGACGCTGGCTGAAATCCGAGGGGGAGGCCGGGGAGAAAATACGGGAGATTCTCTACGGGGAGAATAATGTGCTGGAAATCCGCTATTTGGAGCAGGTCGCCCGTATGGCGGCGATCGGCGGGGCGACGATCGGGACGGCGGTAGCTTTTGTATGCCTTTGGCTCAGAACCAGGAAGCGAAATGGATGTAACGCCGTTGACATTCTATCACTAAAATGATAGGATTTGAGAAAGAGAGTGGCTCCGGGAGGAAGCAGAAATGGATAAACGGATTACCCTATATTATTTCTGGATATTATGAGAGGAGACATGAAAAACGATGATCCACGCATACCAAGAAATCTATCGGAGTAAGGCGCAGTCCGTATTAGGCGACGCCTTTGATTATGCGGTCAATACTTGTCATGTTCCCGGCAGAGATTTTGTAGAGCAGTTTATTGCCAGCTCGCTCAGCAAACGAATGGAAAACGGGGAGCCTGCTCTTATTTGCGGAAAAAGCGGAATCGAAATCGCGGTGGAGGTCGTCCTGGAAACCACCGGAAAAGAACTGCGACAAGAGCCGCGGGAATGCTTTGCGCGTTCGAAGGAATATTGGATCGGCTGGTCCGCAGCCTACTATCAATGGTACTCCGGAAGAAAGTACGGCGAGATTTTCAGGGCTCTTCCCTTTGAAGATTTGCAAAACATGTACGAGCCGCTCCATGAAGCCGATATTTCGAAGTTTGCGGATATTGCACAAGCGCGGCTGAGAGAATATTTTCCGGAAACCAATTTGAAACGGCTGCGCACCGCGTACGGCTGCACACAGGCGGAATTATCCGGACGCTCCGGCGTGAGTCTGCGCTCCATCCAAATGTATGAGCAGCGAAACAAAGACATCAATAAAGCCGGCGCCGAAACCGTATATCGTCTTGCTAAGGTTTTTGGGTGCGCGATGGAGGATTTGTTGGAAAAATAATCGCCCGGCTTCTTGAAATTTGCGGGAATGTATACTATACTATATCATGGCTAGTACTTGTATGGAAGAAAAATTCCACTGTTGCAAAGCTCGGATTTTCTTTCGAAAAACAAGGAGGGCCATTTTATATATGGAAAAAGGGAGGCAGACAGTATGACAATCCGCAGAGCAGACGAGAAGGACATGGACGGGATTAACCGTCTGTTGGAGCAGGTTTTGGCCGTGCATCACAACGGCCGCCCGGATTTATTCAAGGCGGAGGGCAGGAAATACACGGACGAGGAGCTGCGGGAGATCCTGCGCGACGACGGGAAACCGATTTTTGTAGCCACGGATGCGCGGGACGCGGTTTTGGGCTATGCGTTCTGTGTGTTTCAGCAGCGCATAAACGATAATATTTTTACGGATATAAAGACGCTTTACATCGACGATTTATGCGTGGACGAGCAGCGGCGCGGGGAGCACATCGGAAAACAGCTGTACCGGCACGCGGTGGATTTTGCCAGAGAGAGCGGCTGCTACAATGTGGCGCTGAACGTATGGGCCTGCAATGAAAGCGCGATGAAATTTTATGAAGGCTGCGGGTTAAAGCCGCAGAAGGTGGGGATGGAAACAATTCTTTGAGCGGGAGGAAGAGAGAGGGAGAGGAACATGCATAAGCTAATCGGAGACAGAGCATTTTACAGGAAGGTACTTTACATTACGATTCCGATTATGATTCAGAACGGCATCACGAATTTTGTCAATATGCTGGACAATATCATGGTCGGACAGGTGGGCACGGAGCAGATGTCCGGCGTGGCGGTTGTCAATCAGCTGATGTTTGTATTTAATATCTGTATCTTCGGCGCGGTGGCCGGCGCCGGGATTTTGGGCGCGCAGTTTTACGGCAGCGGAAATCATGAGGGCGTGCGCCATGCGTTTCGTTTTAAGCTGTTTTGTTGTCTGGGAATCAGCGTTTTGGGCCTGCTGGTTTTTTGCGGCTGGGGCGGAGATTTGATTCGCATGTATCTGCATGAGGGCGGCGATGTGGGGGATATCGAGGCGACCTTTACTTACGGTTCTCAGTATTTGACGCTGATGCTGGCGGGGCTGATTCCCTTTTCGCTGGTACAGATGTATTCGGGCACGCTGCGCGAAACCGGGGAGACGATGATGCCGATGGCGGCCGGCATTGCGGCGGTGGCCGTGAATATGGTTTTTAATTATATTCTGATATTCGGCAAATTCGGCGCGCCGGTGCTGGGCGTGCGGGGGGCGGCGATCGCCACGGTGTTGTCTCGTTTTGTGGAGCTTTTTATTATCGTGGTCTGGACTCATACGCACAAGGAGAAGAATCCGTTTATCGTGGGAGTGTACAGGAGTCTGCATGTTCCGCGGCCGCTGGCGCGCCAGATTTTGATTACCGGCACGCCGCTTCTGATTAACGAGGCGCTGTGGTCCGGCGGTATGGCGACGATCGCCCAGTGCTATTCGGTGCGAGGGCTGGCGGTGGTGGCCGGCATCAATATCGCGAATACGATTGCCAATGTGTTCAATGTGGTGTTCCTTTCGCTGGGAAATGCCGTGGCGATTATCATCGGGCAGCTCTTAGGGGCCGGGAAGCTTGAGGAGGCGAAGGACGAGGACAATAAGCTGCTTGCGTTTTCGGTGGTCTGCTGCATGGCGGCCGGCTTTGTGATGTTCTTGATTGCGCCGCTGTTTCCGGGGATTTACAAGACCGAGGAGGAGGTGCGGCAGCTGGCGACCCGCTTTATTCAGATTTCGGCGCTGTGCATGCCGCTGTACGGCTTTACGAACGCCGCCTATTTTACGCTGCGTTCGGGCGGCAAGACGCTGATAACGTTTTTGTTTGACAGCGTGTTTGTGTGGCTGGTTAGCATTCCGATCGTGTATGTGTTGAGCCGGTATACGGGGATCCATATCGTGATTGTGTATCTGGTATGCCAGCTAACGGAGTTTATCAAGTGCTGTATCGGCTTTGCGATGGTCAAAAAGGGGACATGGGTTCAAAATATGGTGTAGGAGGCGGCAGGATGGAAGAAACGGTGAGCGGGGTGAAAACAAGGAGCGGGGCGGAGGTTCCGGGGAGAAGGACGGCAAGGGCGGAGGAAGCGGCGGCGCGGGCGAAGGGGTTTTTTGAGGAAGGGTATAATTGCTGCCAGTCGGTGTTTTTGGCCTTTGCGGGGCGGTACGGATTTGACCGGGAGACGGCCTGCCGGCTGTCGGCGTCGTTTGGCGGCGGCGTGGGGCGTCTGCGGCAGATCTGCGGGGCCGTCTCGGCTATGGCGTTAATCTGCGGGTTGGAGACGGGGGCCGTAAAAGGCGCGGATCAGGACGGGAAGGCGTATAATTATAAGAATGTTCAGCAGCTGGCGGCGCGGTTTGAAAAGCAGAGCGGGAGTCTGATCTGCCGGGAGCTTTTGGGGCTGCCGGAGCCGGAGGGGGAACAGGCGTCAAAGGAGGGACAGGCGCCAGAGGGCGGCCGGGCGGAGGGGCTGGCGGCAAAGGACGCACCGGATGAGGCGCTGCGGTCGGCGATGGAGGGCGGCATGGGGCGCTACCGGCCGCAGGCGCGGGATGAACGGTATTACGCGACCAGACCCTGCAAGCGCCTGATCGGCCTGGCGGCGGAGATCATACAAGAGTGGTTGGAGGAACGGGAAGCCGGGCGTCTGATTTTGCGCGGCGGCCGGGTGCTGGATCCGCGGTCGGGACTGGACGCGATTCGCGACGTTTGGATCCGCGAGGGGAAAATTGAGCGAATTGAGGAGCCGGGGACAGGGCGGCCGGAGGACGGCGAGATACTGGACGTGGCGGGCTGCTATGTGATGCCGGGACTGATTGATCTGCATGTCCATCTGCGGGATCCGGGGCTGGAGTACAAGGAGGATATCGCAAGCGGCAGCCGGGCGGCGGCACGGGGCGGGTTTACGACCATCTGCTGTATGGCCAATACGAAACCGGTAGCGGACAACGCGCAGACCATCGCCTATATCGTGGAGAAGGCGGCCCGTGTGTCGCCGGTGCATGTGATCCCGGTCGGGGCCGTGACGCTTGGCATGGAGGGAAAGGAGCTCGCCGACATGGGAGCAATGAAGGCGGCTGGGGCCGGGGCGGTCAGCGAGGACGGAAAAACGGTCATGGACGCGGCGCTGTGCAGACGCGGGATGGAGCGGGCGCGTGATTTGGGACTTGTGACGATGGCGCACTGCGAGCACAAGGGGATGCTGGCCGGCGGCGTGATGAACGACGGCGCGGTCTCTGAGCGGCTGGGACTGCCGGGCTTTTGCAACGTGGCCGAGGATATCATCACGGCAAGGGACATTTTGCTGGCCGAGGAGACCGGGGCCAGGCTTCACCTGTGTCATTGCTCGACGGCCGGCAGCGTTGAGCTTCTGCGGGGAGCGAAGAAAATCGGCCTGCCGGTGACCGGCGAAGCCTGCCCGCATCATTTTACATTGACAGACGAAGCGGTGGACGGAACCGACGCCGATTATAAGATGGCGCCGCCCCTGCGGTCAGCGGCCGATGTGGCGGCGATCCGGGCCGGGCTGGCCGACGGGACGTTGGACTGCATTTCGACCGACCATGCGCCCCATGCGGCCGAGGAAAAGGCGCGGGGAATGCGGGAGGCTCCCTGCGGCATCGTGGGCCTGGAGACGGCGGCGGCGCTGGCGATCAGCGAGCTGGTGCGTCCCGGCTATTTGACGCCGCTTCAGCTGGCGGAGAAGATGAGCGCGAACCCGGCCCGTATCTTGGGGATTCCCAAAGGGACATTGGCGGTGGGAAGCGCGGCCGATGTGACGGTGATCGATCCGCGGGCGGAGTATACCATTGATAAAGAAACGTTTGCCTCCAAGTCCAAAAACACGCCGTTTGACGGCCGGCGCGTGCATGGCCGTGTGGAGGCGACGATTGTGGACGGAAAAATCGTATATCGAAGGGGGGAGGATTCCTTTGAATAAGGTTCCTTTGCGGGTGCGCGGACTGGTACTGGGAGAGGGACGGCCTAAGATCTGCGTCCCGGTGGTGGAGCGTACGGCGGCGGCGATTCGGGAAGCGGCGCGGCGGGTGCGGGAGAGCGAAGCGCAGATACTGGAATGGCGGGCGGATTACTGGGAAGAGGGCGCTTCGGAGGAGGTTGGAACGGAAAGAGTCGTGGCGCTGCTGCAAGAAATCCGCCGGGAGATCGGCGATATGCCGCTTCTATTTACCTACCGCACGAGAGCGGAAGGCGGCGCTTCGAGCAAGGAAGAAAGCCAGGATCGCTACCGCCGGCTCAACCAGGCGGCCATCGGGAGCGGGGCGGCGGATCTGATCGACGTGGAGCTTCGCGCAGGCGAGACGCCGTTTCGTGAATTGTGTGAGCAGGCGCACGCGGCGGGCGTGTATATCGTTGCGTCAAGCCACGAGTTTGAGAGGACGCCGCCGCTAGAGGAGATGGAAGCGCGCTTTCGGCAGATGGAGGAGCGGGGGGCCGATCTTTTGAAGCTGGCGGTCATGCCGCAATGCGAGGAGGATTTGCTGCGTCTGCTTACCGTATGCCTGGCAGCGAACCGGCGGTCCACGCGTCCGATTGTGGCGATTTCCATGGGAAAGACCGGTCTGGAGAGCCGAATTTGCGGGGAGGCCTTTGGCTCGGCGATGACCTTTGGCTGCCTGGGGCAGGCTTCGGCGCCCGGGCAGCTGGAGGTCGGAGAGCTGGCGCGGATTCTTGACGCGCTGCATGCGGCCCGCGACTGAGGCCTGGGTCATTTTTTCCGGAGAGGGGACCAACCGGCCGATCCGCAAAGCGCCCGCTATGAGGTTTGGATTCCGGTGACAAAAAAAGAAAAGTAGCAAAAACCCTCTTTTCATTCACGTCAGACTATGTTATTATATGTAGTAATGAAAACCATATTTCGTAGTGAAAAAGACGTGAGGAGAAGAAACCATGAGTTATAAGATTATCGGTGACAGCTGCTGTGATTTGACGCAGAAGTATAAGGAGGATCCGCATTTCGCGCTGGTCCCCCTGACTTTGCAGGTAGATGACGCATATATCCGGGACGACGAAACCTTTGACCAGGCCCGTTTCCTGCAGATGATCCGTGAGAGCAAGGCGGTGCAGAAATCGGCCTGTCCTTCGCCGGAGGACTTTATGGCCGCGTATCAAGGCGAGGAGGAGATGGTCTTTGTGGTGACGCTGTCCCAGCATTTGAGCGGCACCTACAACAGCGCGGTGCTGGCCCGCAATCTTTTTTACGAGGAGAATCCGCAGAGCACGAAAAAAATCCACGTATTCAGCTCGGATTCGGCCTGCTGCGGCGAATCGCTGATCGCTTTCCGCATCCAGGAGATGGCAGAGGACGGGGCCGGGTTTGATAAGATCGTGCAGGAGGTCGGCGAATTCCGCGACCATATGCACACGTATTTTGTGCTGGAGACATTGGATTTCCTGCGCAAAAACGGCCGCTTAACCGGTCTGGCCGCGATCCTTGCTTCCGCCCTCAATATCAAACCGGTGATGGGGGCCGATCATGGCGTCATTATCAAGCTGGGGCAGGCCCGCGGCATTGCCAAAGCGCTGAATAAGCTTTGCGATACGGTCGTGGAGGAGGCGGTGCGTAACGGAGTAGATACGAAAAACCGCATCCTGGGAATCGTTCACTGCAATTGTCCGGAACGCGCGCAGAGCGTGAAGGAGATGATCTGCAGCCGGTTGTCGTTTAAAGACGTGTATGTCGCGCCGGCTGCGGGAGTAAGCAGCCTGTATGCCGGAGACGGCGGCGTGGTGGTAGCGTTATAGTTATATGACAACGCGGTAGCAGCGCTACAGCGCTTGCGTTTTTGATTTTTTGTGCTATAGTATAGGAGAACGATATTCGAAAGAAACCGTATCGCCTTGTATGTCCTGAGGGGCCGCTGCAAAATCAGAGTAAAATAAAAAGCCGATAGGCGGATTCATTTGCGGATGCCATGTCGGATGGGAAACGCTCGTTTTGCAGCAGCCTGTACGTATTCTAAAATAAGAGAGCCGACCGAGGACGGCGGCTACTCGCGGGCATTTCTTAAAAATCCGCTTTCCGGCGGATCGACTTCGGTTGCTCTTTCGAGCGTTCCTTCGTATCCCCAGAATAAAAAGTGCTGAAAGACAGGGGACACCTGCGGCAGTTTGGCCTGGCCGCCGTCTGCCCGGCGCCGTTTTATCAGCCGAAAAGAGGAGAACATGAAACAGAAACAAGAAGCCCGTACGAAATTTATGGTGCAGGCCGCGCTTTTGGTGGCAATTATTTTTGTGATGGCCTTTACGCCCTTGGGGTATCTGCGGACCCCCGGGCTGTCGATCACGTTTTTGACGGTGCCGGTCGCGGTGGGCGCGATTCTTTTGGGCCCGGCCGGCGGCGCGATCTGCGGCTTGGCGTTTGGCGTCACCAGCCTGATCCAGAGCCTGAGCGGGGCCGGCTTTGGCGCGATCCTTTTGCAGATCAATCCGTTAGGAACGGCCTTTACCTGCCTGGTTCCGCGGATTTTGGAGGGCTGGCTGTGCGGCCTGGTTTTTCGCCTGGTTCGAAAATACAGTAAAAACGGCTCCTATCTGGCGGCCAGCTTGTCCTGCCCGCTTCTGAATACGGTGCTTTTTATGAGCGCCCTGGTGCTGATTTTTTATCATACGGAATATGTGCAGGGCCTGGCGGCGGGACTGGGCGTGACAAATCCGCTGATGTTCGTGGTGCTGTTTGTGGGGCTGCAGGGACTGATTGAGGCGGGAGTCTGCTTTGCGGTGGCCAGCGCGGTGTCGCGTACGTTAGCCGTGGCGCTGAAGCAGGTTTGACCGGATTGGCATCATCCGCCCTGAGAATACGGGGGAAAGGCAAAAAAACGGCAAGGATGCATAAAAGGCCCGGAGAACACGGGCGGAAAGGCGGGAGTATGGCAGTAGTAAAGGAAATACCGATTACCGAGATCGAAGGTCTGAGAATTGGCAACGCTCAGAATAAGGAGGCGTGCACCGGCGTTACGGTTTTGCTGTTTGATCGGTGGGCCAGCGCGGGAGTGGACGTCAGCGGCGGCGGCCCGGCTTCGCGCGAGACGCCGCTGGCCGCCCCCCTCACGGCGGACAATCCGCTCAATGCGATTGTGCTCTCCGGCGGCTCGGCCTTCGGTCTGGCGGCCTCGGAGGGCGTCATGCGCTATCTGGAGGAGAGAGGGATTGGCTTTGACACGGGCTTTGCGAAGGTGCCGTTAGTCTGCCAGTCCTGCATCTATGACCTGGGCTTAAGCGACGGCAGGATTCGTCCGGACGCGGCCATGGGATACGCGGCCTGCGTGGACGCTGAGAAAAACGCGCCCTGCTGCGGAAGCGTTGGCGGCGGGACGGGAGCGACGGTGGGTAAGCTCTTCGGAATGGAGCGCTCCATGAAGGCGGGCCTGGGAATACACGCGGTCTCGGTAGGACATCTTCAGATGGGGGCGGTGGTGATCGTAAACGCGCTGGGCGATGTGTTCGACCCGCAGACAGGGGAGCAGCTTGCGGGCCTGCGCAGCGGGGACGGGCAGGGATTTGCAAATACCTGTGAGGAAATGTATCGTATAAGCGAACAGCGGGAGCAGCTGGATCCGAAGCTGGCCAACACGAATACAACGATCGGGGCGATCGTGACAAACGGCCGTTTTTCGAAGGCGGAAATGAATAAAATCGCGTCCATGGCGCGCTCGGCGTATGCGCGCTGCATCAACCCGGTCGGCACGCTGGCGGACGGCGACACGATTTACGCCGTTTCGCTGGGGGAGGTTTCGGCGAACATCAATATAGCAGGCACGCTGGCCGCGGAGGTCATGGCGGCGGCGATTCAAAAAGCAATCCGATTTGCGTAAAAGCGTAGTTTTTGGTCAATTGTACAATAAATCCAGAGATTGCGTTGTGAAACAGCACAAAAATAAAAAGTATTTTTTGTAAAGTTTGTACACACTTATCGGCAGACAGATGCTATACTAATAACCGTAAAACAACCCCCCCAATACATTAGTTTTACAAACCCCATAAAATGAAATACCTTCTCCTGAAACGGTCGGCAGAGTATCTGCCGGCCGTTTCACCATCTGCGAAAAAACGTGCGGTTGTACGGCAAATGCCGAAACCGCACGTTTTTTACAGGATAGCCTGCCGTCCGGCTGCCTCAGCCAAAGACATAGAAGAGGCCGAGCGCCGAAGCCAGGGCATTCAAAAGGATAAAGGAGACTGCGGCCAGCAGCAGCTGGTTGTACAGCTTATCCTTGTCAACCGATTCCGGCGCGCTGCCTACGGCAATACCGCCTACGGTCGAGAGCGGACTGATCACGACCCCGTTGGTGCCGACAATCACACCGGTGACCAGGCGGGTGGCGGAGACGGTGCCAAGCTCAGCGGAGAGCTGGGAAGCCAGGGGGATCAAGGTCGGCATGACGACGCCGGTACCGCTGGAGACCGCTCCCATCAGGCCGCCTAAGATGACAAAGATCGGCTGGGCCGAGCGGGGGCCCATCACATTGGAAAGCTTATCGGCCAAGAAGTCGATGCCGCCGCAGGTCTTGACAACGTTAATCAGCACGGCCATGCCGCCGATTAAGAGGATCGTGGCCCAGGGGATCGAAGCAATGGCTTTTTTCTGGTCGGCGGCGTTTAACAAAAGCAGGATGCCGGCGCAGGAGAAGCACATCAGGCCGATGTCCTGCTTAAAGAAAATGACGCCGATCAGGACGGCCAGGATCGCGGCCAGCGTCAAGAGCTGTTTGCCGTTAAAGCGCTCAAACGAGGGCCGTGTCTCCATCTTTTTGAGCTTAAGCCCGCCGAAGAGGAAGTAGGCGGCGAAGGAGAAGATCGTCATGCTGACGCCGTAGGCCAGCCACATGGTATTGTAATTGTAGAGGCCCTGCTCCTCGGCCAGCTGTTTGGCGACGATGCCGTTGATCGCAAGCGGGGAGAGGCCGCCGACCATGATGCCGCCCATGGTCACCAGGCTCATCATCAGCGCGGAGATATTGTTTTCCACGGCGACGAAAAGGGCGATCGGCATGATGACGGCTACGATCAGCCCGCCTGCGCCGGCCGCGGAGACGATCGCGCCGAGGATGAAAAAGAGGATCGGCAAAAGTCTGGCGTCACCGCCTGAGAGACAGGCGATGTTTTTGCTGAGGGCCTCGGTCGTCCCGTTGAGCGTGGCGATGCCGAAGAGGAAGGTCGTGGAAAGGACGATGAAGAACACGCTCATCGGCCAGCCCGAGGAAACAATCTTGGAGACGGTGATTTCAACGCCGCCGGCCGCGGCAATGCTGGAAAAGATAAAAGCGGCGACAATGGCCAGGATGCCGGCGTTCTTTTTGGTGACGACGCTCAGGGCGATGACCGCCACCAGCACGACAAGGGATAATACAGGAATCATACTCAGTACCTCTTTCTTTATGAATTTTATGTAGAGCCACCGGATGCCGTTCTACTCAGCCCTCCGCCAAAATAAAAATCCGCCTCTAACGCCAATACTTTGACGTTAGAGGCGGATTACACATCCGTGGTACCACTCTATTTGGCGCACATGCGCCCGCTTGGCCGGTCGCCGCAGCGCATCCTGACAGGAATGCCCGGGATAACCGCTTCCTTCTGATAACGGTAGGACTCCGTGCGCCGCTACTGTAAAGGTTCGCCGCGCCTGCTCACCGGCCAGTAAAGTGAAACCGCCTCATTGGCTCGCATCAACCGCCAACTCTCTGAAGATTTGTATTCCACCGTTTTCCGGATCCTCGCTTTTTTCACATTGTAGCGCTAGCCGAAACGGATGTCAACTGTTTTTTGATCGGATTTCACCAAAATTTCCCCTGTTCTTTTACAGGGGATTGTGTTATATTACATCTAGGAGTGATATGAAAATGGATGAGCAAACACGGTTAAAAGAAGCGCTTGGCGCGCTGCTTACTTTGGCGGAGGCTTCGGACCGCCGCCTCACAAGAGAACAGATCCGGGAGGCCTGCGAGGATATCGGCCTGAATGAACGGCAGATGGAGATGGTCTGCGCGTACCTGGAGATGAATCATGTAACAATCGAAGGCTTCGCGGCCAGGCAGGAGGACAAGGCTTTGTTCCGGGAGGGAGAAGCGCCTGCCTCCCCGCGCAGAAAGACCGGGGCCGAGTCGGCGTATTTTAAGATGTACGTAAAAGAGCTGGAGGGGCTTTCACGTTACCGTGAGGACGAGGAGGCCGCGCTGATCGCAGCCATGCGGCAGGGCGACGAGGCGGCCAGAGAGCGCCTGGTGGAGGGCAATCTGCACCGGGTGGTCCAGCTGTCCAAGGAGTACCTGGGCCAGGGAGTGCTGGCGGCGGATCTGGTGCAAGAGGGCAATATCGCGCTGATCCTGGCCATGGACAGTTATGAAGAGGACAAGAATTTTACGGTACACCTGTTAACGGAAATCGAGCAGGCATTGGTGCGGGCGATTGAGGAGCAGACGGGAGCGGACGATGTGGGGCACTGCCTGGCGGCGGACGCCAACGCGCTTTTGAAGGCGACGGAAACGCTGGCCAGGGAGCTGGGGCGCGAGGCCACGGCCGAAGAGCTGGCCGCCCATCTGCATATGAGCAAACGACGGGTGGAAACACTGGTCAAAATGTCGTTAGACGCGATGAACCAATCAAACCAGACAGAATAAACATACCAGGGAGGAACGTATGGGCGTAAAAAGAATCTATGTGGAAAAGCTGGCTCCGTATGCGGTGAAGGCAA
The DNA here is from genome assembly GCA_947650845.1 of uncultured Lachnospiraceae bacterium. Taxonomy (GTDB): domain Bacteria; phylum Bacillota; class Clostridia; order Lachnospirales; family Lachnospiraceae; genus RGIG7193. The sequence continues at coordinate 522 of CANSWW010000014.1, read as the reverse complement.
AGGAACTGAAGGAGGAGATTGGCAGCTACCTGGGCATTCAAACCGTGGACGCCGTGCGGGTGCTGATCCGCTACGATATGGAAAACGTATCCGCGGCTACCTATGAGAAGGCGAAGCGGACGATTTTTTCCGAGCCGCCGGTCGACGTGGTGTACGAGGGGGATTTTTTGCGTGAAGCCGGGGATTTCGTGTTTTCGGTGGAGTATCTGCCGGGGCAGTTTGACCAGCGGGCCGATTCGGCCGAACAGTGTGTGAAGCTTCTGAATGAAGAGGAGGAGCCGATGATCCGCACGGCGACCACCTATGTGATAAGCGGCGCTTTGACCGAGGAGCAGAAAGCGGCCATCCGTTCTCACTGCGTCAATCCGGTGGATTCCAGAGAGGCGGACGACCGCCTTGCAGATACGCTGGCGGCTGATTACCCGGAGCCGGCGGACGTAAAAATATTTGACGGGTTCATTTCTATGGACAAGCCGCAGCTGAAAGCGCTGTATGACAGCCTGGGACTGGCGATGACATTTA
>CANSWW010000013.1 GCA_947650845.1 uncultured Lachnospiraceae bacterium | reverse complement strand
ATATTCGGGTCCTTTCCCTGCCGCACCGGCCTCGCACCGCCGCCGGCTCGCTTTTGCGCCTGGAAAGCCTACTGTCTCCTTCATAGCCTTTTTTGTATATACCGCTTTATTATAAGGGGGAAGGCCGCGGGCTGTCAAGAGGTTCGGCGCAATTTTTCACCCGAACCACCTTACGGCAGTTCTTCCAGCAACGCCTCCACATCCTCATACTCCGTCCCCTTGTAGACGATCGTCTCCAATCTCCGACAACCTTTAAAAGCTTCCGCATCCACATATTCCACGGCGGACGGAATCGTAATCTCTTTCAGACGGCTGCAGCCGGCAAACGCTTCAATCTCGATGCTCTCCACGGTCTTAGGCAGCGACACTTCCTTAAGCGCACTGCAGTCGCGGAATACGCCGTAAGAAATCAGCTCCACACCGGTCGGCACCTGAATCGAGGTCAGCGCGCTGCAGCCCGCAAATGCTTCGCTGTCCAGCGTCTCCAGCTTGGACGGCATGCGGATGCTCTCCAGCGCCGTACAGCCGGAAAAGGCGCCCAAACCAATATAGGTGATGCTCTCCGGCAGCTGGAGACTCGTCAGGCTTGTACAATTCAAAAAACAATATTCGTCAATATGGGTTGAGCCGCTTTTCAGCGTCACCTTGGAAAGGCTTGTACAGTTGGCAAAGGCCCCGGCCGTGATATCGATCACCGAACCGGGAATCGTAATCTCCGTAAGCGCCGTGCAGCAGGAAAAACTGTTGTAGCCAAAGGTCTTAATATTCTTTCCAAAGGTCAGCGTTTCCAATCCTGTGCAGCCCGCAAACACGCTGTCGTCGATCGCGCGGACGCTGTTAGGCAGCTTCATCTGCGTAAGCCCCGTACAATCCTCAAAGGCACACATATATAGTTTTTCCGGTCCCGGCAGAATCGTCACCTTCCGCAAATTGGCACAGCCCGCAAACGCGCCGTAGCCGATCCCCTCGACCGGATCATCTCCCACGCTTCCAGGAAGTATGAGCTCGCCGGCTGTCTCTGCCTTCGGATGTCCGCTCAAAATCCCCTCGGCAAACCACTCTTCCGTAAAGAAATCCGGGTCGCCGTCCTGGCATCCCTCCTCCAGACAAATTCCGCTCTCCGCATCGTATTCGTGATGGCCGGCCGCGATCCGGCGTACCTCCACATGCCCGCACTCCCGGCAGGTTCTCTCCCTTGTGCCGGCCTGCCATTTCGTCGCTTTTTCCGTGATTGTCCAGTCGCCATACACATGGACGTGGTCCGGTTCCTCGTTTTCCGTCTCCCAGTCCAGCCAATCGTCCTCTTGCGTTTCTTCCGGTGTCTCCGTCTCTGTCTCCTCTGTCGACTCCGCCGGTGTCTGCGCCGACGGCGTGCTCTCTTCTCCCTCGTTTACTATTTCCCTCTGGCTGCCCGCCCCGGCTGCTGTCTCCGCCTCGTTGGACGCGCACCCGGATGCCAGCACCGCCATCGCCAAAACAGCCACGACGATCCCCCGCGCCCAAGGTCTTATGCCCCGGCAAATCCGGCTCTCTTCTTTCCTAATAAAAAAATGATGCTCTTTCATATTGGATTGACTCCTTTAACCATTCTAAACCCCTTCGCTAAACACACGAACCGGTTTTTTAAACATTTGTTGTATCCCACGCCTGTCCTTCGCAACGCTGCCCTAAATCTTACCACACTCTGTTTCGTTTTACAATCACCGCCATCCATTCTTCCTGCACAAAAACAATGTCTCTAATAAAGATTTTCACTCTTGTACAATCGAAATATAATGCTATAATGAGTGTGAGCAAACCAAATCTGCCCACCAGCCGGCAGGCGACTGCCCTCACTGTCATTCAAATAAGGAGTACACCATTATGAACGAGAGAAATTTAACCCTACTAACCGATCTATATGAACTGACCATGATGCAGGGATATTTCCTGGAAAACTCTGACGAGATTGTTATTTTCGACGCCTTTTACCGCAAAAATCCCAGCGGCAGCGGCTATGCCATCGCCTGCGGCCTGGAGCAAGTCATCGACTATATCAAAAATCTGCATTTCGGTCCTGAAGAAATCGCATACCTGCGCAATACCGGCCTTTTTAAAGAAGAATTTCTGGAGTATCTGGCCGATTTTCGTTTCAGCGGCGATATCTTTGCCATCCCGGAAGGCTCCGTTGTCTTTCCTAAAGAACCTCTGATTAAAGTGATTGCGCCAATCATGGAAGCTCAGCTCGTCGAGACGGCGATCCTGACAATCATCAATCACCAGAGCCTGATCGCCACCAAGGCCTCCCGCGTCGTCTATGCGGCCAAGGGCGACGGCGTCATGGAGTTCGGCCTGCGCCGGGCCCAGGGCCCCGATGCCGGCATCTACGGGGCGCGGGCCGCTGTGATCGGCGGCTGCATCGGCACCTCCAACGTACTGACCGGGCAGCTCTTTGACGTGCCCGTACTGGGAACGCATGCTCACAGCTGGATTATGAGCTTCCCCGATGAGCTGACCGCCTTCCGTACCTACGCCAAGCTCTATCCGACCGCCTGCACGCTGCTCGTAGACACCTACGATACCCTGCGCTCCGGCGTGCCGCATGCGATCCAGGTATTTACGGAAATGCGCGATGCCGGCATCCCGCTGACCCGCTACGGCATCCGTTTAGACAGCGGCGATTTAGCCTATCTGTCCAAAGAAGCGCGCAAGATGTTAGACGCGGCCGGTTTTGCCGACGCCGTAATCGCCGCTTCCAGCGACCTGGACGAAAATCTGATCAACAGCCTCAAAAACCAGGGCGCTGAGATCCATTCCTGGGGCGTGGGCACCAACCTGATTACTTCCAGCGACTGCCCTTCGTTTGGCGGCGTTTACAAGCTGGCCGCCGTTATGGATCCGCAAAGCGGTACCTTTATCCCGAAAATCAAGCTGTCCGAGAACACGGAAAAAGTCACCAATCCCGGCAACAAGACCGTATACCGCATTTACGGCAAGGACAACGGCAAAATGATCGCCGATTTGATTGCCTTAGAGCACGAAGAATACGACGAGTCCAATCCCTTAATGCTCTTCGATCCGGTCGATACCTGGAAAAAAACCTACTTAAAGCCCGGCTCCTACACGATCCGCCGGCTGCCCGTGCAGGTCTTTAAAGCCGGAGAGTGCGTCTATGACTCGCCGGCTGTCATGGAGATCCAGAAATACTGCCGTCATGAGTTGGACACCCTGTGGGACGAGGCCAAACGTCTCACCAACCCGCACCGCGCCCATATTGATCTGTCCAACGAGCTGTTCCAGATGAAAAAGCAGCTCTTAGACACCATGAGCGCCAATATGGTCTGAAAACACGGACAAACAGAGGAAATACCGCAAGGGTATACCATTATGTCCTGAAAACATGGACAAACAGAGGAAAGGAGCCTCCGCATGATTCGCTTAATCCTTGTATTTTTAACCATTGTCCTGTTTTTGATCGGCGGCATCCCGCTGCTGCTCATAGAGACACTGATCGGCCGGTTTGACGAGCCGCGGATGCGGCGCAGCTCTCTGCGCGTCGTCCAGTGGGTATTCCGGCTCATCCTTTGGGAAACCGGCGCTAAGATCACAGTTCTCGGCCGTGAAAATATCCCCACGGACCGCTCCGTCCTGTATGTATCCAACCACCGCAGCTATTTCGATATCCTGCTCGGCTATACGAACATTGTAGGGCTGTGCGGTTTCATCGCCAAAAAAGAAATCGACCGCATCCCGCTTTTAAACAGTTGGATGCGCAAGCTCTACTGCCTGTTTTTAGACCGGGACAATCTAAAAGCCGGGCTGGACACGATCCTCAAAGCCATCGACTACGAAAAACAGGGGATTTCGATTTTCCTCTGCCCGGAGGGGACCCGCAACCAAGGCGACGAAATGCTGCCCTTTAAAGAAGGCGGTATGAAAATCGCCGAAAAATCCGGCTGCCCGGTCGTGCCCGTAGCCATTACCGGCACGGACAACCTCTTTGAAAACCATGTGCCCTGGATCCGCGCCGCCCAGGTGACGATCCGATTCGGCGAACCGATTTATACCGACTCCATGGAGCGGGCCGAAAAAAAGCACCTGGGCGCTAAGACCCAGGCGATTATCGCCGAAATGCTGGCCGAGATGAGGGGGGAAGCGTCGGCCTGAGCGGCGGATTTTGCCCCTCTCTGCATGTGTATGCCAAGCTTGAAATGCCGCATGTTCCATATCAGCCGCCCTGCTATTTGCCGCAGGGCGATTTTTTATCCACGCTTTTCTTTATCGTTTTCTATCGGTTTTTCCTTTTGCAGGTATGTTTTTAGTTGCAAGCCGCCTCTCGTCCATATATTATTACCGCTGATAATTCAATTGTATCCTTTTTGGTTACACACCCATTCATGTTTATAGATTACCATTACTTATAATTCAACTGTATACTTTTTGATTACACGCCCTTCCATGCTTGTATATTACTGCCGCTTATAATTCAAACGTATACTTTTTTGCAGAAAGGTTTTTTGCAAAGACGTTTCCTGTCCCAGCGTTTTTCGGAAAATTACCGTCAAATTTTCAAAAAAGCGCTTGACAGATTGGGAAAAGGTTTCTAAAATGAACATTGTTCATTTTAATCAGAAAGGAGCGGCGAGTGAATACCATCGTAACTTCCAAGGAAGCCATTTTGCATGTAAGCCGGAAGCTGATTCAAGAGAAGGGATGGACGGCCCTCAACATTCGCAGCGTTGCCGCGGCCTGCAATGTTTCGGTTGGTTCCATCTACAATTACTTTCCTTCCAAGGCCGATTTAATTACAGAGACGGTCGAAAGCATCTGGCAGGACATCTTCCGTCTGCCGGAGCACAGAGGACATTTCGACAATTTCGTAAGCTGCGTGCAATGGGCCTTTGACTGCATGAGAAAAGGAAACGAAACCTATCCCGGTTTTTTTACTCTGCATTCCATAAGCTTCCTGGAGGAAGATAAATCCAGCGGAAAACGGCTCATGGCCCAATCCTGGGCGCATATCCAGACCATGCTCTCTATGGTTTTGCAGGCGGACCCCCAGCTGCGCCCCGGCGTGTTCGACGAAACCTTTCCCATGGAAAAATTCGTCGACATGATCTTTTCGCTGATCCTCTCCGCCTTGCTGCGGCAGGATTACGATTGCAGCGCAATCGTGGAGATGATTCACCGGATTCTCTATTGATTAAAAATCCCGTTAGACGGCGGGAATTTTTAATCGCCCAAAATGAACATTGTTCACATTCCATTAAACCCCCATCTTTCAGGCAGGCGTCAAACACGCCGGAAACACGGGTTAAAAGGAAGAAACACCGCAAGAGTGCGTAAAATGCCTTAAAACACGGCCAAAAAAGAAGAAACACCGCAATGGGCGTAAAGTGCCCTGAAAACACGGCCAAAAAAAGAAGGAAGCACCGAAATGATGTGTAAAATGCCCTGAGAACACGGGCTAAAAAAGGAGGAAACCGAAATGCAAGCTGTAATAGAAACCTTATTTGATGCGACGTATCTGATCTCTGTGATCGCAATTGGAGGTTATATGCTGTTAAAAGGCCGGAGCGTCCGGCAATACCGCCTGTTCGGCATCATGGCGATTGTCCTGGGCGTCGGCGATTCTTTTCACCTGATCCCGCGCGCCGTCGCTCTCTGCACGACCGGTCTGGAAAACTACACGGTCCCCCTAGGCATAGGCAAATTCATCACTTCCATCACCATGACTGTTTTTTATGTCATCCTATACCATGTATGGCGCGCGCGATACCGCATCGAAGGGCGCTTTTCCACGACCGCCCTCGTATATCTGCTGGCCGTCCTGCGCATTCTCCTGTGCATCTGCCCGGAAAACGGATGGCTTCGCGCCGCCGCCCCTCTTTCCTGGGGAATTTACCGCAATTTACCCTTTGCCCTGCTGGGCCTCATCATCCTGTCCCTTTTCTACCAAAGCGCAAAAAAGCAACCGGATCCCGCATTTCAATACATGTGGCTCACGATTGTTTTAAGCTTCGGCTTCTATATCCCGACCGTGCTTTGGGCCCAGACGTTCCCCATAACCGGCATGCTGATGATTCCCAAAACCTGCGCCTATGTATGGGCCGTCCTCATCGGCCTCTTCGCAATGACCCGCGAACGCAGCGCGGTCCGCTACTCGTCAAACTCCACCACCACGTAAAACCCCTGCGGCGTCCGTTTGATCTCCCTTACGATCCCTTCCCGTGAGCGCAGACGCTCACGGAAAGGGTAATTCGCCGACATCGCAACCGCCGGTTCCACGACATAATACCAGCTGGAGGGCAGAACCCCCTCGGTGATTTTCACCTGGTCCCCTACCTGCACCAGGCCCTCCCGCTCCATTTTAAAATCCATTTGGCGCATATTCATCCTCATTTTCTAACGCGGCCGCACGCTTTCCGAACGCTCCGACAACCATTCCATACCGGACGCTCCAACAGCCATTCCACACCGAACGCTCCGGCAACCACTCCACACCGGACGCTCCGGCCGCCATTCCACACCGGACGCTCCGACAGTCATTCCATACCGGCCGTTCCCATGCCGGCCAGGCCGCCCGCATTTCCCCGCCGCCTCCGGCGCGTCCCGTCCGGCCTACGACAAAAGCATCCGATCATTCGCAAACGCGCCGGCGCTCGCCTCCTCGAATTTTGCCAGCAAATCCGCCACCTTCAGGCGCTTCTTTTCCTCGCCCTTCACATCGTAAATGATCCGGCCCTCGCTCATCATCACCAGGCGGTTGCCAATCGCGATCGCATCCTTCATATTGTGCGTCACCATCATCGCCGTCAAATGCCTGCCGGTCACAATCTCATCCGTCAATTCCAGCACCTTGCGGGCCGTCTTAGGGTCCAGCGCCGCCGTATGCTCATCCAAAAGCAGCAGCTTCGGCTCCTTGAGCGTCGCCATCAAAAGCGTAAGCGCCTGGCGCTGCCCGCCCGAAAGCAGGCCCACCTTCGCCGTCATCCGCTCCTCAAGGCCCAGCCCCAGCCGCTTCAGCTCCTCATGATACCGCGCCCTCTCCTCACGCGTCACGCCCCAGCGAAGGCCGCGGCGGCGGCCCCGTCTGGCCGCCAGCGCCAAATTCTCCTCAATCTGCATGCTGGCCGCCGTCCCCATCATCGGGTCCTGGAACACACGGCCCAAAAGCGCCGCCCGCTTATACTCCGGCTCCCGCGAAAGATTCACGCCGTCCAGAAAAATCGTCCCGCAGTCCATCGGATAAACGCCCGCCACCATATTCATCAGCGTAGATTTCCCGGCCCCGTTGCCGCCGATAATCGTCACAAAATCCCCTTTTTCCAGGTGGAGCCGGATATCCGTCAACGCCTTCTTCTCATTCACCGTCCCCTTATTAAAGGTCTTGCTCACATGGCTGATTTTAAGCATGGCGCTCCTCCTCTCCCGCTTCCGAATAGCTGGCCGCCCGCCGCCGCTTCTCCAAAAGCACCGGCGCCGACAACGCCAGCGCGACCAGCACAGCCGTCAAAAGCTTCAGATCGTCGGTCGAAAGCCCCAGCTGCAGCACCACCGCTACGATAATCCGGTAAATACAAGAGCCCACCAGCACCGAAACCAGCTTCATCGCAAAATTCGTCTTGTGCCCCAGGATCACCTCGCCGATGATAATCGAAGCCAGGCCGATCACAATCGCGCCCATGCCCTGCTTCACATCCGCATAGCCCTGATGTTGGCTTACCAGCGCCCCCGACAAGGCAACCATGCCATTGCTGAGCGCCAGCCCCAAAATCTTGTACGTGTTCGTATTCATCCCCTGCGAACGAGCCATATTCTCATTCGTGCCGGTCGCGCGGATCGCCGACCCCAGCTCCGTGCCGAAAAACCAATACAGCACGCCCACCAGCGCAAACGCCACCACGCAGCCCGCCAGCAGACTTACCCAGCTCTGCGACAGCCCCGTCCCATCCACCAGCTGCTTAAAAATCGTATCCACCTTCAAAAACGGCGTATTCGACTTATCCATAATCCGCAAATTCACCGAATACAGGCCCAGCTGCGTCAAAATCCCGGCCAAAATCGCCGGTATCTCGCATTTCGTATAAAGGATCCCCGTCACAAAACCAGCCGCCATCCCCGCCGCCGTTGACAACAGCACCGCCAGATACGGATCCATCCCCGCCCGCACCATCAAAGCCGCGCAGGTACAGCCGCCCAGGGCAAACGTACCGTCCACCGACAAATCGGCAATATCCAGGATGCGAAACGTCAAATAAATCCCCAGGCCCATAATGCCCCAAAGAATCCCCTGCCCTAACGCCCCCTGTATGGCTAACATCATACCGCTCATACTATCCTCCGGTGCTTACTCAATAATCGTAGCCTTCGCGCTCAAATCCTCCGGAATCGTAACCTGCAGATCCGCCGCCGCCGTCATATTGATGCACAGCGTGCAATCCTCCGCCGCCACTCTCTTTACCGCCATCGCGCTGATATCCGCGCCCTCCAGCACGTCGGCCGCCATCTCGCCGGCCATCCGCCCCAGATTATAATAGCTCAGCCCGTACGTCGCCAGGCCGCCGTTTTCCACCATTCCCTCCTCGCCGACAATACAAGGAAGCCCGTTGGCATTGGTAATCATCGTCACCGTCGCCATCGCCTCCGCCATCAGATTATCGGTCGGGATATACACCGCGTCCACCTTGCCGATCATCGACTCCGCCACCGACTGGATCATGCTCGAATCCGAAACCGTATACTCCTCCCACGCAAGCTCCAGCCCATCGCAGATCGACTCCGCCAGCTCCGCCTGCACCCGCGAATTATCCTCCGAGGAACAATACATAATCCCGATCTTTCCCGCCTCCGGCAAAAGCTGCTTCAAAAGGTCAAGCTGCTCGGCAATCGGGTTCATATCCGAAGAACCGCAGACGTTCGTGCCGGAAGCCTCATTATCGTTCACCAGGCCCGCCTCGGCAAAATCGGTAACCGCCGTGCCCACGATCGGAATCGTCGTCGTCTTAGCCGCCACGGCCTGCGCCGCCGGCGTAGCGATCGCCAAAATCAAATCGCTTCCGTTATTCACCAGCTTCTCGGCAATCGTCGTGCAGTTGGAAATATCGCCGCCCGCGTTATTAAAATCAATGACAATATTCTCGCCGTCCACATAGCCGCGCTCCGCCATCGCTTCCACAAAGCCCTGATAGCTCGCATCCAGCGCCGGATGCTCCGCCAGCTGAATCGCGCCGATCTTAATCACATCGCCGCCCGCCGCCTGTGTGCCGGCATTGTCCGCACCAGCGTTTTCCGTGCCCGCGTCATCCGCGCCGCCCGCGTTTTCCGTGCCCGCGCCCGCATCCGATTTCTGCGATACCGCGGAAGTCTCGTCCGCATTGCCGCCGCAAGCCGCCAGGGACGCCAAAAGCGCCAGCGATAACAGCATTGCTAATACTCTCTTTCCCGTTTTCATAATTGTTCTCCTCTGTTTTGTGATTTAACGCTTTAAAGCGTTGGACAAATAAGATGATACACCTTTTCCTTAGGGATGTCAATGTTTTATTCTTTTCAAGGAGGGGATTTTGCGGTATACTAAAAGGAGTTGCGGGCGGTTGGAGGGGAGGCAGCGAAACCCCGGCTGTTACCAGCAGCGTTCCCAACCAAGCAGCCGCAAGACTGCTTCGGCCCGGTGGTCGCGAGGCACGTTGCACGCTGCGTTCCGTCCGCTCGCCCGACACAAACTACCAGGACACCGTAAGCGCCGAACCAATTTACAACCCACGCGCCCCGCCCCCCGCTTCCCCCAGGCTACCCACCCCGCCTCGCCAAGCACACCCCAGCTCCCCCTTCGTTTATTCCCGGGATGTGCAGCGAACAGCCAGGGTTCCTATGCCTTCCCTGGACGGGCCCTTTACAAACGCCGGTCCTTGGTGAGCGCAAGCCGCAGGCGCAGTGCGAACCTAGTACCGCTGCGTTTGTAACGGAGCGAGAGCGCGCCCGGGAAGGGAAGGCATAGGAACCCTGGCGTCCCCTCCCCATCCCCCCGCCAATAAACGAAAGGAGCCCCCCTATGAAACTAATCTCCTGGAACGTCAACGGCCTCCGCGCCTGTCTGCAAAAAGGCTTCCCCGACTACTTCAAGGCAGCCGACGCCGACATCTTCTGCATCCAAGAATCCAAACTCCAGGAAGGCCAGGTCGCCCTTGACCTGCCCGGCTACCATCAATACTGGAACTACGCCCAAAAGAAAGGCTACTCCGGCACCGCCATTTTCACAAAAAAAGAACCCCTCTCCGTCCAATACGGCATCGGCGTCCCCGAGCACGACCAGGAGGGCCGCGTCATCGCCCTGGAATACGACGATTTCCATATGGTGACCGTCTATACCCCCAACTCCCAGGACGGCTTAGCCCGCCTCCCCTACCGGATGCAGTGGGAGCAAGCCTTCCTTACCTGGCTCAAAAAGCTGGAACAAACCAAACCGGTCATCTTCTGCGGCGACCTAAACGTCGCCCATAAAGAAATCGACCTCAAAAACCCCAAAACCAACCGCAAAAACGCCGGCTTCTCCGACGAAGAACGCGCCTGCTTCCAAAACCTCTTAGACGCCGGCTTCATCGACACCTTCCGCTACTTCTACCCCGACGCCGCCGGCATGTACTCCTGGTGGTCCTACCGCTTCAGCGCCCGCGCCAAAAACGCCGGCTGGCGCATCGACTACTTCCTCGTATCCGAAGCGCTCAAAGACCGCTTGGAAAGCGCCGCCATCCGCTCCGAAATCATGGGCTCCGACCACTGCCCGGTCGAACTTTCGCTGCGCGGCTAGGATTGCGGCCGGAATATCCTTTGAAAGGAAATCTGTTCAAAATGACAGACTCAGAATTAAGAAAAAAAGCCTCCGAAATTGCGGCTCAGTTTCGAGACAAAGCAATATCGGATGAAGAAATCATCCGTCAAATCAAAGAGGAGCCGCAACTCGTCCATGTAAAATGCCTCTCAGGCGCAAACCTGTTTCTTGACGCAGTGCTCTGCAACCGGTTTTCGATTGCAACAGCTCTTAGCGAGATGGGCGCCAATATCCACTGGACGAGCGAAGCCAGCATGATTCATGGAAACGCGCTGGGAGTAGCCCATTCCCCGCAGGATGCGGAAGCGCTTCTCGCCCTCGGTCTGGAAATCGAAAAAAACCTGTCCTTTTCCATTTCCAAACCGTTCAAAAATCCCGCCATCGTAGCGGCCGAACACAACGATCCCGCCATGCTTCTCTATTGGCTGAGTAAGCAAAAGGACCTCTTCGCGGACGACCCGGAATATGTCGGAAAAATCTTTTATGCAGCCATAGATATGGCGTCCATGATGAACCAATATAATATGCTCTCCTGCATCATAGCAGACGACGAACTGTTCGGCATTCTCAAAAAAATCTATTCTCAGATTGACAACGCAGCATCTGTCCGCCTATATCTCAGCGCGTTACGACACATCAAAGACGAAAAGCTGGAGGACAGAAAAAAAGAACTGCGAAAGCTGTTAAACGCAAAAAAGAAAGCACTATCTTCCCTAACATAACTCCCCATTTCCAAAAAACCGTGGCGAACAAAAAATCCGAAATACCCTTTGAAGATAATTTTCCAACACCGTATCCTCTCTAAGTCCTGTCACGGTTTTTCCTTATCCTTTTCCGCTACCCCTCCAAACCCGAAATAATACCGCAATCCACAAACGAAAACCCCCCAAACGAAAATTTCCGATCCGTAACCTTTTCAACAAGCCGTCTGCTTTCCATAAATTCATCCGTCACGACTACCAAAAATTGCTTGTCAGATTGATTCACAAGATAAAACTCCTTATCCAAATTTTTAATACCATTCAAAAATTCCGCTATTCCAAATGGAGCGCCCGTCAAAAACCCCACCGCATGATCCGTAGCTCTCTCCCCCTTGGTAAGCACCTGCTTGCCCACAAGACCATGTATCTCAGCATTTGGATACCTTCCCATTACAACCATATCCTTCTTGCCGGCCTTTTTGCTCCATCTCCCCCTCCATTTCCGAGTATACGTATAATCCTCCAGATGAATTTCCTCTCTCATAACAGACAAATCCATCGTCTCCCCACAATCCAGAAGAGAATCCATACCAATATGAAAGAGCTTAGAAAGCTGTTTAAGATTTTCTATATCCGGCAATCCCTTGTCGGTTTCCCATTTCGTAACGGCCTGCCGTGATACCAAAAGCTTCTCCGCCAACTGTTCCTGCGTAAGCCCCGCGCATTTCCGCGCCGATTTTAATTTTTCGCCTAATGTCATCTCCGCCTCCCCATTTCTCACCATTTCCCAATCCTCCGAAAATCCATTCCTCTCTTCGCCACCGCTTCCATCCTAACACCTACGACCATCCATTACAAGAAACGCTCCTTTTCACAAAAGCAACGCCCCGTAGCAAAGTCGATTTATCGCGCCGATCCATAGGAAAACAAAAAAACAGCGAGTAAGAAACATCCCTACCCGCCGCATGTTTAAAACCATATGAGTTGCATCCGCCGTCAATCCGTTCGACGCCTCCCCGGCCCTTCAACGCCACAGCCACAACAAAAACGCCGTCAAAAGGCCCAGGCCGCCAATAAACGCAGCCGCGATCAACAACGCCGCCCTCAGCGCCCCCAGCACATACAACCGTCTCTCATCCTTCGAAACTGTATGCTCCTCCCAGGGCCGGTCCGCGCGCACGTATCCGTCCGCGCCGCGCTCTCCGCGCGTATCCGCGCCAAACTCCGCCCCCGTCTGCCCCGGCGTCCCCGTCCGCAGCCGGCCCCTCCAACCTGCAAGCCCCGGCCGCGGCACCCCGCTCATATCGGCAATCGTGCGCCCGTCGTCGTCCTCATATACGCGCTCTTTCCCGCTCATCCCCTATTTACCTTCATTATCATACAAATGGCAGACCACATAATGCCCCGGCTCGATCTCCCTCTGCACCGGAGCCTCCACCTTGCAGCGCTCCATACAATTCGCGCAGCGCGTGTGGAACTTGCAGCCCGAAGGCGGATTCGCCGGCGAAGGAATCGACCCCTCCAGCACAATCCGGTTCATGCGCACCGTCGGGTCCGGAATCGGAATCGCCGAAAACAACGCCTTCGTATACGGATGCAGCGGATTATCAAAAATATCCTTCGTCTCCCCGTACTCCACGAGGTTCCCCAGATACATCACGCCCACCGTATCCGAAATATGCTCCACCACGCTCAAATCATGCGAAATAAACAAATACGTCAGATTATACTGCTCCTGCAAATCCTTCAGCAAATTGATGATCTGCGCCTGAATCGAAACATCCAAAGCCGACACCGGCTCATCGCAGACCACAAACTCCGGATTCAGCGCCAAAGCCCTGGCAATGCAGATCCTCTGCCGCTGCCCGCCCGAAAACTCATGCGGATACCGCTCCTTGTGGAACGGCTGCAAACCGCACTTGTCCATAATCTCGTCAATATAATCATTAAACTCCGCCTTCGGCACCAGATTATGCTCCCGCACCGACTCGCCGATGATCTCGCCCACCGGCAGACGCGGAGACAACGACGAAAACGGATCCTGGAAAATGATCTGCATCTTCGTGCGCATCGAGCGCATCTCCTTGGCCGAAAAATCATAGACCTCCTTGCCGTTAAACAGCACCTGCCCGCCCGTTTTCTCGCCCGTCAAACGCAAAATCGTACGCCCCGCCGTCGTCTTGCCGCAGCCCGACTCGCCCACCAGGCCCATCGTCGTGCCGCGCTTCAAATTAAACGTAATCCCGTCCACCGCCCGCACATAGCCAACCGTCTTAGAAACCATCCCCCCCTTAATCGGGAAATACTTCTTCAGCGCATTGACCATCAAAATATACTGCGGATCATACTCCACCGGGACAAAATCATTCGTCGGCCGAAACACTTCCTTCTTCCCGCCGTCGTCCGCCAGCCCCTTTTGCACACGCTCCTCGCGCTTCTCCTGCTCCTCCTTCAGCTGCTCCGGCGACTTCCCGCTCGGATCACCCGGATGGACCCGGCCCGCGCCGCCCGCAACACCGCCACGATTCAATGCCATCTACTCCTCCCCCTTTCCGTCATAATACCGATAACAACTCACCTTATGCGTCGCAGAAAGGCTCACCTCATGAGGATAATCCCCGCCGCACTGTGCCACGCACATCTCGCAGCGGTCCTTAAAATAACAATAATTCGGCATATTGATCGGATTCGGCACCTTGCCCGGAATCGCATACAGCTTATCCACCTGCTTGCCCACCACCGGCTTCGACGCCATCAAACCAATCGTATACGGATGCGCCGGATGCGCAAAAATCTCCTCCGCCAGCCCCTTCTCCACAATACGCCCCGCGTACATCACGACCACATAATCCGCCATCTCCGCAATCACGCCCAAATCATGCGTAATAAACATAATCGACGAATTGATCTTGTCCTTCAAATTGCGCAAAAGATCCAACACCTGCGCCTGGATCGTCACATCCAAAGCCGTCGTCGGCTCATCCGCGATAATAATCCGCGGACTGCACGCCAGCGCCATTGCGATCATCACACGCTGCCGCATACCGCCCGACAGCTCGTGAGGAAACATCTTATATACCCCCTCGCTGTTCGCGATCCCCACCATCTTCAAAAGCGCAATCGAACGCTCTGCAATCTCCTCCTTGCTCTTGCCCTCCCCATTATGAAGCGCAATCACCTCAGACACCTGGTCCCCGATCCGAAACACCGGATTCAAAGCCGTCATCGGCTCCTGGAAAATCATCGACACATAATTCCCCCTGAGCTCCTGCAGCTTCTCATTCGGCATCTTCGTCACATCGTACGCCTTGCCGTCCCCCATGTTCAGGCGGATCTCCCCCTCCACCACCTGCCCCTGCGGCCTCTGCAAAAGCTGCATCAAGCTCAGACTCGTCACCGACTTGCCGCAGCCCGACTCGCCCACGACGCCCACCGTCTTGCCGATCGGCACCTCAAACGTCACGCCGTCCACCGACTTCACCGTGCCCGCGTCCGTAAAGAAATACGTGTGCAGATTATCAAACTCCACCGCGTTCCCCGGATCATGCATCTCGGTCAAATACTCCGACTCCGGCACATTCTTCCGCTTGCGCTTCTTCTCAAACTCATTCGTAATCCGGCGGTTCTCCCTCGAAATCCGACGAGACTCCTTTGCCGAAAGATATCCCTCTGCCTTTTTCTTCGCCATCGTTATCTCCTCCCTACCGCTTCATCTTCGGGTCAAACGCATCGCGCAGACCATCGCCCACGAAATTAAAGCCCAAGACCGCCGTCAACAGGCAGACGCCCGCCGGAATCCAGATAAACCAGTAATTCGTCATAACAAAGGAATTATTCACATCATTAATAATATTCCCCCACGAAGCAAACGGGAACTTCACGCCCAATCCAAGGAACGACAACGTCGCCTCCGTAATAATCGTCGACCCCAGCCCCATCGTACACGTAACGATCAGCTGCGGAATCACGTTCGGGATCAAATGACGGAAAATCCGCCGCGACACACGAATGCCGCACGCCTCCGTCGCCGTCATAAACTCCTGCTCGCGCAAAGACAAAATCTGCCCGCGCACCAGACGAGCCACGCCCGGCCAGCCCAGAAAGCCCAAAACCAGCATCAAATAAATCATACGAATCTGCGGATCCACATTCATCCCGTCCATCGCCGCGCCCAAAATAATCAACAACGGCATCGACGGAATACAATAAAACACATCCACAATACGCATAATCAAATTATCCACCCAGCGCCCAAAATACCCCGCCAGGCCGCCCAGGATCACGCCGATCACCGTCTCGATAAAAACAACGATAAAACCGACCATCAACGAAACACGCCCGCCGTACATCAAACGCGTCAGCATATCCATGCCGTTCTTGTCCGTCCCCAGCGGATGCTCCTTCGAAGGGCTCCCATACACACTGTACACATACGTTTTCGTCGCCTGGGTCACCGACCACACCTTCGCGCTCGCGTCATACGTAATCGTGTACTCGCTCTCCTCGCCCGCCGCATCCGTATACGCAAACTTCTCCGTGCCGCTGTCCAACGCCTCCTCCAGCCGCTCCTTAAAATCACGGCTGATCACCACGCCGCTCACCTTCGACTGCACGACCACGCGGCTCACATACGCAACCTCCACCCCGTCCTGCAAAATGTCATGCTCCGACAAGGTATACTCCACCCCGTCCGCCGTAAACGAAGCCCCGCCGCCCAGATACGCCTTCAGCGCCTCATACTTCGCGTTAAAAGAAAGCTCCGGCATCCCGTCCGCCGCGTGCACAATATCCTTATACGCGATCGCCAGAATATTGCCCTCGCTGTCCCAGATCGAATAAAAATCCGGCCCCTCCTCCTTTAAGCTAAACGAAGCGTCCCGATACGAAAACTCCGTCTCGCCCTTAATCTGCGCCAGCAAAAACTGCGCCTGGTAGATGGTCCCAAACTCCCCGCCCTCTCGCACGGCATACCGCAGATCATCATTGCGCGTCGCGGCCACATACTCCTTCTCCATGAACGTATACGTATAAAACTGCTCATCCTGCCCATAAGGAATCAGCGCCCCGCCCAAAAAAGAAAACAAAAACATCGCCGCCAACATCACCAGACCCACGACCGCGATCCGGTTGCGGAAAAAACGCTTCACCACCAGCGCCCCCGGAGAAACCACCTTCACCCGGCGGTCATCATTGAGGGAAAGCTGCTCCTCCTCAGGCATCGTATTCTTCTTATTCTCGTCCGACATAGCCCATCCCCCCTATGCAATCCGTACCCGCGGATCGACCACCGCATACAAAATATCCGCGATCAAATTCCCCGCCAGCGTCAAAATCGCCATAAACGTCATATAAAACATCGAAAACGGAATATCCCCCACGACCATCGAATGGTACGAAGTATACCCGATCCCCGGAATCGAAAACAACGTCTCCGTAATCAAAGCGCCCGAAAACAGACTCGGCAGCGAGCCGCCCACAATCGTCACCAGCGGAATCAGCGTATTGCGGAACGCATGATGATAAATCACCTTCTTCTCGCTCAGCCCCTTCGCCCGCGCCGTACGAATATAATCCGAATTCAATACCTCCAGCATATTCGTGCGCGTATAACGCATCAAGCCGCCGATCGAAACAATCACCAACGTCGTAATCGGCAGCACCAGATGATTCGCCTTGTCCAAAAACTGCCCCATCGCGTCCAGCTGGGCATAATTACGCCCCACCAGCCCCGAAATATCAAACCATCCCAAATGCACCGCAAACACCAGCTTCAAAAGCGTCGCGAAAAAGAACGTCGGCAAAGAAAACCGCTTAGCCGCATAATATCCCAGCACCGCACCCGCCGTAATCGCATAATCCGCGCGGGAATACTGCTTCGTCGCCGCAACCACCCCCAGAGGGATCGCAATCAGCAGCTCCAGAACAAACGCAATACCGCCCATCACAAAGCTCAGCCAGATCACATCGTTAAACTTCTCAATGACCGGCACCGTCCAGCGCCAGCTGTCGCCAAAATTGCCCTTCAGCATATTGCCGATCTGCACAAAATACCCCTCAATCGGCCCCTTGTCCAGACCATACGTAACGCTCAGCTGCGCCATCCACTCCTCAAACGACTTCGCCCCCGGCTTCGTAGACAGCTGGATCGCCATCGTCTCCACATAATTGCCGGGCAGACACCGCAGCACGATATAAATCACAAACGTCGCGCAAAACAAAATCAGCACCGACAACAAAATACGCTTGATAATATACTTCCGCATTTGTCAGTATTCCTCCCATCTCATATTTCCGGGCAGACCGCGCCGCCCTCTGTCCTGCACACCATCTGCCGGGCCCAAAGCACGGGCCGCAGCCCCTTGGCATAATGTCCACATCCTATGGGCACTATGCCAAGGAGCCACTTCTCACAAAAGTGACTCCTCGACGAAATAGCACACAGAACAGCTCTCTATCCAAAGACCGAGAACGCCTGATCCCGATCCAGGGCCGCGCCCCGGATTATTTTACGTGCAGCTTCTCAATCTCAGCACCCCAGCCCCAGTACGGCGTCATGTCGCCCGGAACCGTGGAAACATCCACTCTCTCAGAAGAGAACAAAATGCACTCGGAACGCTGGTAAACCGGCAGCTCCACGCCGTAGTCCATGATAATCTCCATGGCCGCCTGGTACAGGCTCTTACGGTACGTCTGGTCCGTCGAGTTACGAGCCATCATAATCAGCTCATCCAGCTGCTCATCGGAAATATGATAATAGTTGGTAGCGCCCTCGCTGTGGTACAGCTGGAACATATCCGGATCCGCCGTCGACTGCCAGGCCGCGCACCAGAACTCCGCCACGCCGTTCTGATAGGTAGCAAACAAATCATTCTGGTTCGCATGGTCCTTCACCGTCAAAGTTATGCCCAGCTCAGCCAGCGCATCGCCCGCGTTCTTCAAAATCAGGAACGTCGGATGGTCGCCCTGTCCCGAAGCACCGATTTCCACCGTGTACTCCAGCTTCGCGCCCTCCGGAGCCGCCGTCACCTTGCCGTCCGCCACGGTGTAGCCGGCCGCCTCCAGATACCCCAGAACCGCCGTCTTAGCCGCCGCGTACTTATCCTCCGCGCTCATGCCGTCGGTGTAGATCGGATTGCCGTCCGCACCCACCGAATAAGCCACACGGTAACCGTCGTCCGTTACCTGAGGAGCCGCCCAGGACGTATTCGAAATCGGATAGTTGATAACCGAAGCCGTCTCGCCGTAATAAGAATCAATTCCCTCGTCACGGTACACGGAAATCATCGTCATAATCGCCTTACGCAGATTCTTGGAAGCATCCGAATACGGATCCTCGCCCACCTTCACCAGGTTCGGGTTGCAGCCCACATAACCATAGCCGCGATAGTTAATCAGCTTCGTCGTCAGCACCGGGCCCTCCAGCTCCTCGCTGCCATTGTTATAGCCCGCGATCTGGTTCGAAGTCTCGGTCGAATACGAAGGAGTCGCAATATCCGCGCTGCCGGTCGCCAAGCCGGGCACAAAGTCCGCCTCGGAACCCTCGCGCACATTCAGGTACTTGATCGCCGGCTCGCCCTGGAAGTAGTTCGGGTTCGCCTCAAAGTAAACAACGCCGTCCGAATAATTCTGGAAAATGTACGGGCCGGCGCCTACCGGAGCCGTCGTCTTGCTCTTCACGATCGACAGATCGCCCTTCGGGAAGCCGAAGCTGTTGTTCTCATAATCATACAAACTCTCGTCGCCATAATAATGCAGCGGCGTGATGTAGGTGGCCATCTGGTAAATCATCGGAGCGCTAACCTCCGTCGCCACGATCCGCACCGTATAATCATCAATCCTCTGGATACCGCTTACGTTCGGAGCCGAATTGCCGGTTTCGATACCAACCTGGAATTCCGGATCCAGATAGCTCCACAGCGAGCCGCTGGCCGCCTCCGAATCGGACAGATTGTTGTAGTCGCCCTCATACTGCTCCAGCATCACATTAAAGAAATCCGTCAAAGTAGCGCCTTCCGCCACCTCAAAGCCCCAGTTCGGAGCAATCACGGACAGATCGTCATCCGCGGACGCATAACCCGCGTTGACCACATAATCCACGATCGACTGCGCAAACGCCTCGCCGGCCGCCGGCAGAGCCTCGTTCCAGAACTTCGTCTGAGCCGCCTCATCCCACTGGGAGAAATCGGTGTTGTCCGGGCCCGCCGCGATCATCAGGCTGTACAGAGACTCCATACCGCTGCGGTACTCCTCCACGCCCTCGATCGGGTAGGAATACAGCGTCGTGCTGCCGTCGTACGTCGGATCCAGATATACATACATAGCAAAAATCACGTCGTCGATGTCCGCCGGAGTGCCATCGGAAAATACGATGTCATCGCGCATCTTCAGATCATAATATACGGTGCCGTCGGCATTCTCCGTAACCGTCACATCCGACGTATAGCTGTAATCATAGTCCGTGCCGTTGTAAGAACGCGTCTCACCCTCGATCCCCTGCAGAATCGGGTTCGCCACACGGTCGCTGATCAGCATCGCGATCTGTGTAAACTCCATGATCGTCACATCATCCGCGCTCGCCGCAAAGAACGGGGAGAACTTACCCTCCAGACCCTGCGTGCAGTACACCACCAGCGTATCGTTCGTCGTCTCGCTGCCGCCCTGCGTCTCCGCCGGAGCTTCCGTCCCCGCAGGGGCTTCCGTTCCCGCCGGCGCTTCCGTCGCCGCAGCCGTCGTGCCGTCGTTGCCGCCCTGCGTCGTCGCATCGCTATTGCCGCCGCAGGCCGCCAGCCCTAAGCACATCGCAAAAACGAGAAGCAGTGCAAGCACTCTCTTTCCATTTTTCATGTTTCGATATTTCCTCCTATCTATACATGTGTATTTATTTGAACTGAAACGGGCATCGCCCGGAGTTCATCTTCCGTACCGGCCAGGAAACGCCTCCCCGCCGGACGACGGCCCGTCCCGGGCCGCCCAAAAAACCACCGACCGCCTCACCGGCCGTCGCAAGACTCAGCAAACAGCCTCCCGGGCCGCCAAGAACCTGCCGACCGCCTCACCGGCCGTCGCAAAACCGGCACAGCCCGCTCAGCTCCAGCGCAGCCGACTTATCACGAGCCGCCAGAGAACCGTGCATACAAGCAGCGCAGCCGTACAAAAAAGGAAAACCACCGTCTCTTTGGTCCGTCCCCCCGCCCCGTAACGAAGCAGGTAAAACGTCTCCCCGGCCAGCGTACCCGCCGCCAAAAAAAGCACCAGATTCCCGCGCAGCCTGCTTTGCAGAACCGTCGCCCGATACACATAATCGCGCAGCGGCTCGCCGCCCGCCGTCAAACGGCCCATCAGCCATAAAACCGACACCACCGCCACCAGGCTAAGCCCCCAGGGCAAAATCACATACCAGCAATCCATCAGCCCGGCCGCCGGCATACACCCGCCGACCACGACCGAACCGGCCATCGCCGCCGCCAGCATCCACAAAACAGCCAACGCCCGCCTGCGGCTTAGGCCCTCCTCCCGGTAGGAATGGCACGGCCCCTTATAAACGTACTCGCCGGAAGCCGCCCTCTCAAAATCCGCCAGATAGCCGCGGCGTCCCCGGCGCTTCTGTTGCTTTGCCACGCTGTCCACCTACCGCCTTTCCAAGCCGCAGCCCCTGCGGCGCCCTTCCTGCTTTGCCGCGCTGTCCTCTTGCCGTCCCTTCCAAACCGCAGCTCACCTGTTTTCAGGTTCGCACCGATACAATGATATCGCTTTAACTTGACGCTGTAACAAAAAATGACTTACCGCGGGTCAAGCACTCCCAATCGAGTAAAGTCACGTCTGCGCCTCTATGTATGTATGCCACGCCAGATCCTTTTAGCGCGGATACAACGTGGTAATAGTATAGCGCAGATTCAATGTTTTGGCAAGAAGTTTTTCCAGACTATCTCCCCCGCCCGCAAAAAATGTAAAAAACGCTCAAAATCAACGATTTTTATACGCGCCCTATCGTATTATCTTACCATAGTCCCAGAACTTCCGTTCGTAGATCTGTATATTTCGCTAAATGAGGTTCCTCATATGACATTGTATATCGAATCAACCAAAATCCGCCCGCGCCGCAAAGCACACTCTTACGAAACGCCCCCCAAAGCCAGAAATCCAACGCCCGCAAAAAAATGTCCCGCCTCCAAACAACCGGTAGTTGCGCAATAGTTGGTGGCAGCAACCGCCCCCATCTGCTACACTATTCCTAACAAAAACAAAGGAGGATTTCCCATGAAACAATCCCTATTTATCCTTATTCTAGGAGGACTCGTCTATATTGCCCTGGCCGCCTTTTTCCTTTTCCTGCTGCTGCTCGCCGCCCGCGCCCTTTTAAAATACCTTCGCTCAAAAGACGTGCGCCAGGAAAAATCCGCCGTCAGACGCTCCCTCGGGGAAACCATCAAATCCCACCGCACCAGCTGCAAAATGACCCAAGAATTCGTCGCAGAAGCGATCGGTGTGAGCAGACAGGCCGTCTCCAAATGGGAGCAGGGCGTTTCCGACCCCAATACCTCAAATTTAATTGCATTGGCAAAGCTGTTCGGCATATCCGCAGAAGAATTATTAAAAGATGTCGACGCAAATACGAATGGCAAAGGTTGTGAAACGAAGTAACGCATTTTGTCGGTTATCAAACGGAATGAATATCGAATCAAACAAACGATTTTCGCTTGCCTTATTTGCAGAAATGTTGTATACTCAGGACATAAAAGAAACAACCGCCCACAAGGGGTTGACTTTAGATTAGGAAGCATAGAAATGCCACCCCGTCTACCGGTCAAAGTATTAGGGTGGTTTTTCT
>CANSWW010000012.1 GCA_947650845.1 uncultured Lachnospiraceae bacterium | reverse complement strand
CCTTTTTCCAAATCTACACCGGAGATCTGGGCAATATCGTGTCCGTAGAGGGCGAAGCTTCCGAAAACGACATCTATACGCTGGACGACGTAGCCTTCTGGCGCGATTACCGAGATCAGGGCCTGCGCATCGATTCGAAGGCAAACGGGGCTTTTATCTACTATCATCTGAACGGCGCGCATACGCCTTATTGCATGGACGAAAATGCGGAGGCCATCTCAGAGGGCGCGACGCTGGACGCTCAGGTCACCGGTACGATGCGGATGATTTTCCGCTACATGGACGAATTAAGAGAGATGGGGCTGTATGAGGACACTACGATCATCATCACGACCGATCACGGAAGGCCGCCCAAAATCAACGGCGATATCGGCGACGTCAGTGACAGCCGGGTCTGCACGCTCCTGATCAAGCCGGCCGGCGTCTCCGGCAATCCGTCTATGCAGGTTTCCAACAAGCAGGTCTGCCAGGACAATCTGCGCGCCTCTATCATTAGCTACTTCGGCCTGGATTCGTCCTCTTACGGGCGCACCATCGAATCGATCGGCGAGGACGAGCCTATGACCCGTTACGTATGGATCCGCGGAGAAGCAGGCGCTGTCGGGGATAAGCTGTTTACTTTCAAAATCACCGGCGATGCCAACGACTTCTCAAATTGGGAGCTCATCGACGAACTCACCATGGATTATACCGGTATATAAAAGAGAGGAAACTTATTTATTATGAGAAAAATACTTTCGTTCGCCTATTTTTTCATCTGCGCCATGATGCTCTTCTCGGTCACGGCGCTGGCTTACATCGACCCCTCGGCCATGACCTATATGATCCAGCTGATCGCCGGCATTGCCATTGCCGCCGGCGCGGGCTTCGGCTTCTATTTCCGCAAAATACGGCGACGGCTTGCTAAATTTTCCAAGAAAGACCGCCCGGCCGATTACCAGTCCTATGACGACGACGATGACGATATGACCGGCTTTGGCGATTATGAAATCGAGGACGCGGCCGGGAGCACGGCGACGGATCGCAGTGTAAGCACGTCTGCCGCCATACAAAGCCGGCCGGTTACAGACAGTATCGGTGTTGCCGCCACGGCCCCGAACCCTTCCACGGCCGGCCTGGCAGCCGCCGGCAGGCCGGCCGTCCCGGCTTATGAGTCCCTGGCCGAAGCCTGCAGCACCGCCGACCGCGCTGTCTCAGCTCCCGATCCCTACGACGAAACCGGCGGCGAGAGCGGGCTGCTGGCCGAAAATCAAAGGCTGCGCCGCCTGCTTTTGGAAGAGCAGCAGAAGGTCGAGCAGCTCAAACAGGCCTTACATATCTGTACGGCCCCCCGAAAGTGAAGCGTTTTCGGCCGCTGCTTCTTCCGGCGGCGGCCATTCTCCTCGCGGCCCTGCTCAATACCTTCCTTTTGATGAACCTCCATGTGCCTTCCGGCTCCATGGAACCGACGATCCCGGCCGGAGCGATGGTCCTGGCGAATCGCATTACCTATCGCTTTCGGGAGCCCATGGCGGGGGACGTGATTGTGTTTCGGCATGAGGCGGCTGAGGGCCATTTTCTGATTAAACGAATTATCGCCGTTCCCGGACAGACCTTCGCCATTTCCGAAGGCCGGGTGTATCTGGACGGCCAGCTCCTGCCGGAGGAATACGTGACCGATTTTTCCGCCGATGACTATCCGGAAATTCAGATCCCGGAGGGCTGCTATCTCGTTTTGGGCGACAACCGGCCGGTGTCCATGGATTCCCGCTTTTGGGACGATCCTTTTATCCGACGGGAAGATATCCTGGCCCAGGCATTGTTTGTCTATTATCCAAGATTTCATCGATTGTAAGGAGGCTTCATGGAACTAATCAATACTCTTATCGGAACGCCTTTGGGATGGCTCATGTGGGGTTGTTACCAGATCTTCCATCATTATGGGGCGGCGCTGATCCTGTTTACACTGCTGACCAAAGCCGTCATGTTCCCCATCTCCCTGCTTGTACAAAAAAATTCAATCAAGATGGTCAAAATGAAACCGCAGTTGGACGCGCTCCGCTACCAATATATAGACGATAAGGACGCCTTCATGGACGCGCAGACTGCTCTGTATAAGCAGGAGCATTACAGCCCTATGGCCGGCGTATGGCCGCTGCTTTTACAGCTGCCGATCATTTTCGGGCTGCTGGACGTCGTCTATAAGCCCCTGAAGCACATTCTGCGCCTCCCGCTCTCTCTCCAGCAGGCTCTTGTCGAAAAAACGGCCTCCCTGCTTTCAACTACCGTAACCGAGCTGGGAACAACCGCCCAGCTTACCGTGGTCGAGACGGTGCGCAACGCCCCGGAAGCCTTTGTCAACCTCCCCGGCGCCGACGCGGCCATCCAGGCCATCCAGGAGATGCGGCTTGATTTCTTCGGCATCCGCTTAACGCAGACGCCAAGCATTGCCGTGATGGACACGCTCTTTTTAGTGCCGGTCCTGGCCGGGCTCTCCGCGCTGCTTATGTGCTGGCATCAGAATAAGGTCAACGTCCTGCAGATCGAGCAAAACAAGCTCTCTCAATGGGGCATGACGCTCTTTATGATCGCCTTCTCCTCCTTTTTTGCCTTTATCGTACCGGCCGCGGTCGGCCTGTACTGGACCTTCGGTAATCTTTTTTCCATCGGGGTCACACACCTGGTAAACATCATCTACTCTCCCCGGCAGTATATCGATTACGCCGTATTGGACGAGATGAAAAAAGCCGCCGCCGAAGAAAAAATCCAGCGCAAAAAGAATGCCGCTCTTGCCAAGACCTATTATAAGCAATTTTTCTCTCCGGAAAATAAGCGCGACATGAAGCTGGTATTCTATTCCGAGGGCAGCGGATATTACAAATATTTCCAGAATGTAATCGAAGCGCTACTGCAAAGCAGCGACGTAACCATCCACTATGTCACCAGCGATCCGAACGACGCCATCTTCCAAAAAAACGAACCGCGGATCCGCCCTTACTATGTGGATGAGCCGCGGCTGATCTCGCTGATGATGAAGCTGGAGGCCGATATTGTGGTCATGACCACACCGGATCTCGAAAAGTATCATATCAAGCGCTCCCGCGTCAAGCCTAACGTCGAATACATTTTTATGGACCATGGCTGCAGCAGCGACAATCTCGCCTACCGCACCGGCGCGCTCGACGCCTTTGACACGCTTTTCGTCGTCAGCCGGGAGCAGGCCATCGAGGCCCGTGCGATCGAAAAGCTGCGGCACACCAAAAAGAAGCGCATTATTGAGTGCGGCTACGGCTTAATTGATAATATGATCGCTGCCTACGACGCCCTGGAAAAGGTTGAGAACGAAAAAAAGACGATTCTGATCGCCCCCTCCTGGCAGTACGACAACCTCATGGATTCCTGCCTGGACGATCTGGTAGACGGACTCTATGGCCGAGGGTACCGCGTCGTCATCCGCCCGCATCCCCAGTATGTGCGGCGCTTCCCGGTGCAGATGAAGGAGATTCTCGAACGCTACCACGACAAGCTCTCGGAGGATTTCATCATCGAAACCGATTTCTCCTCCAATGTAACCGTGTATACCGCCGATTTGCTGATTACGGACTGGAGCGGCATTTCCTTTGAATTCTGCTTTACCACCGGCAAGCCCTGCCTGTTTATCAATACACAGCTGAAGGTGGTCAACAGCGACTACAAGAAGATCCCGCTCGTTCCCTTCGATATCACGGCCCGCTCCAAGGTCGGCCGTCAGATCGAAAAAAGCGAGGTTAAGCAGATCGCCGAGGTGGTGGAGGAGCTTTTGACGCACCAGGAGGAGTACCGCGAGCGCATCGAGGAGCTGCGTCAGAAACACTTCTATAACCTGGGTCACAGCGGAGAAGTCGGCGCCGAATATATCCTGCGCCGCCTTGCCCGCCGTTCCCGAATCCGCAGGCCGACGCAGTAAATCGGACGATCGGTGTCCTCCTTATCAAACGTAACGCCTGCCTGTTACAAAACCCGCTCCCGCGGCCGGTTTTGGCTGTGGGAGTTTTCTTCCCATTGTTGTTCACCAAAATGAAAGGATTGTATGTTTATGAACATCCAGGAGCTCGATGTTATGAACACCCTCTTTCAGGGCCCCTTTGTCAACCAGCGTCTTTTAGCCGAGAGCTGCGGCCATTCTCTGGGAACCGTCAACCGCTGCTTAAAGGAGCTCTCCCGCCAGGGATTTTTAGACTCCCGCTTTCAGCTAACGGAAAAGGCCCGCGGGGAATTTTCCCAAAAAGCGCCTAAAAATGCCGTAATCCTGGCCGCCGGCCCCGGCATTCGCATGATCCCGATCAATACGGAGGTATCCAAGGCTTTTCTCGAGGTTCACGGGGAACCGCTGATCGAGCGGATAATCAAGCAGCTGCATGAGGCCGGCATTCACGAAATATACGTGGTCGTCGGCTATCGAAAGGAGCAGTTTGAGTACCTGATCGACGAGTACGGGGTACGGCTGATCGTCAATCCGGAATATGCCGTCAAAAACAACCTCTATTCCCTTAAGCTGGCCGCCCGATATCTTACCAACAGCTACATCATCCCCTGCGACATCTGGTGCGAGACCAATCCGTTTTGCCGGCAGGAGCTGTATTCCTGGTATATGGTAAGCGACCGGTACGATGCGGGCAGCATGGTCCGAATCAACCGTAAAGGAGAGCTGGTCCCGGCCGGACGCGATTCAAACGGCAAAAACGCCATGTTCGGAATCGCCTATCTGCTGGAGGAGACGTCCCGCAAGCTGCGAAAGCGGATCGACGCGCTCTGCCGCTCTTTCCCGGGCCAGCATCTTTTCTGGGAGGCAGCCCTCTTCGGAGAGGAGGGGATGACGATCTACGCCCGGCGGGTCCGCGCCGCACAGGCCGTGGAGATCAACACCTACGAGCAGCTACGCGCACTGGATCCCCAATCCCAGCAGCTAAAATCGGAGACACTGGAGAGGATTGCCCAGGCTCTGGCCGTAGATACCGATGACATCGTCGATATTACGGTTCTCAAAAAAGGCATGACCAACCGCTCCTTCCTCTTCTCCTGCCGGGAAGCGCGCTATATTATGCGCATCCCGGGCGAAGGCACGGATCAGCTGATCGACCGCCGCGCGGAGGCCGCGGTCTGCCGGCTTGTAAAAGATAAGGGAATCTGTGAAGAGATTATCTATCTCGATCCGGACAGCGGCTGTAAGATCACCCGCTTTATCGAGGGAGCCCATACCTGCGATCCGGCCAACCGCGAGGAAACCGCCCGCTGTATCCGCAAGCTCCGGGAATTTCATGCCCTGGGCTTAACCGCCGATTCACGATTTGACCTGTTTGGCCGCCTGGAATTTTATGAAAGCCTGTGGGGCAAAAGGCCTTCCGCCTACCGGGATTACCAAAAGACAAAGGAGCAGGTGCTCAGCCTGCGGCCCTTCATCGAATCACAGGTCATGACGCAGGTCCTCACGCACATCGACGCCGTGCCCGACAATTTCCTGCTGTTTGAAAACGAGCGGGGCGAGGAGGAGATCCGTCTGATCGACTGGGAGTACGCCGGCATGCAGGATCCTCACGTGGATCTTGCGATGTTTAGCATCTATGCCATGTACGACCGGGACGACATCGATTGGCTGATTGACGAATACTTTTGCGGGGCGTGCCCGCCGGCTGTCAGGAGCAAAATCTACTGCTATGTCGCGGTCTGCGGACTGCTTTGGAGCAACTGGTGCGAATACAAGCGCTGCCTGGGCGTGGAATTCGGCGAATATTCGCTGCAGCAGTACCGCTACGCAAAAGAATATTACCGGATCGCCCGGGAAAACATACACACAGGAGGAACAAGCTATCATGCATAACGTACAACGAGCCATTATTGTCGCGGCCGGAACCGGCACGCGTATGCGCCCTCTCACACTGGAAACGCCAAAGCCGCTGGTGCGGGTCGGCGGGACGCGCCTCATTGACACGGCGATCCGTGGGCTGCTGGAAAACGGTATTACCGAAATTCACGTAGTCGTCGGATACCAAAAGGAGCAGTTCCGGGTATTGGAGGAAGAATATCCGGGGCTTACGCTGATTGAAAATCCTTACTACGATACCTGCAACAATATCTCCTCCCTCTATGTAGCCAAAGAATACCTGCGGGACGTCATTATTTTAGACGGCGATCAGCAGATCAAAAAGCCGCAGGTCTTATCTCCCGCGTTTGCGCGTTCCGGCTACAACGCGGTCTGGACGGACGCCGATACGAAGGAATGGCTGCTGACCGTGCAGAACGACATCGTCACGTCCTGCAGCCGCACCGGCGGAAGCGGCGGCTGGCAGCTATACAGCATTTCCCGCTGGAGCGAGGAGGACGGACGCCGCCTGCGGCGCCACCTGGAAATCGAATTTGAAGAAAAAAAACACCGCGATATCTACTGGGACGATGTGGCGCTCTTCTGCTACCCGGATGAGTATCAGTTGAGTATCTTTCCCATGGAAGCAGGCGATGTTACCGAGGTCGACAGCCTGGAAGAGCTGGCCGCTCTCGATGCACGCTATCAAAGCTATTTGAAAAAAGCGCAGAGCACAGGCATCGCATCCTGTCCTGCGAATGCAAACCATAAGGAGGAAATACAGCCATGACCGACCATAAAACCGCCCCCAAAACAGGCATCGACTGGATGATTACGCTCGTGCCGCTGGGAATGATCGCCGCCCTCAGCATCCTTTTTGTCTGCTTCCCGGAGCAGTCCAACGCAGTACTGAGCCGCATCCGCTTTTTACTCGGAGATACGCTGGGTGTCTTTTACCTGGCGGCCGGACTTGGTATTTTCCTTCTCTCCCTCTTTGCCGCCTGTTCCCGCTACGGGGACATTGTCCTGGGAAATCCGGGGGAGAAACCCAAATATTCGTTCTTTGCCTGGGGCTCGATGATGTTTACCGCCGGATTGGCCGCGGACATCCTCTTTTACTCTTTTTCCGAGTGGATCCTCTACGCCGCCGACCCGCATATTGCCGAATTAGGAAGCATGCAAGACTGGGCCAGCGTATTTCCCATCTTCCACTGGAGCCTGATTCCCTGGGGCTTTTACCTGATGCTGGCGGTTGCCTTCGGTTTCATGCTCCATGTCCGCAAATGCCATCACCAGCGCTATTCGGAAGCCTGCCGCCCGATCCTCGGAAAGCATACCGATGCCCTGCCCGGGCGGCTGATTGATCTTTTGGCCGTTTTCGCGCTGATTGCGGGTACCGCGACCACCTTCAGCCTGGCAACACCGCTGATGACAAGCATCCTGGACGAGCTGTTTCACCTTCCGCTGGATTCCAAAACCGTTACGATCTTTCTGCTGCTTGTGACCTGCCTGGTCTACACGTATTCGCTGCTGCACGGCATCAAGGGCGTCAGCCTGCTGGCCAAAGCCTGCGTGTACCTGTTCTTTGGCCTGCTTATCTATGTCCTCTGCTTCGGCGGCGAGACCCGCTACATCATCGAAACCGGGTTTTCCGCTCTCGGTCGCATGATCCAGAATTTCTTTACCTTAGCCACGTTCACCGACCCCGAACGCACGACTTCGTTCGCGCAGAACTGGACAATCTTTTACTGGGCGTACTGGATGGTCTGGTGTGTGGCCGCCCCTTTCTTTATCGGCAGCATTTCCCGGGGGCGCACCGTCCGCCAGACAATCCTCGGCGGCTATGCCTTCGGCGTCGGCTCCACGATTTTAAGTTTTGTGATCCTTGGCAACTACTCCCTGGGCCGCCAGGTATCCGGCGCGTCGGATTTTATTGCCGCGTACCTCTCAGACGGCGACCTCTATGGCACGATTATCTCGATCATTCAAACCCTGCCCGCCGCCCCCTTTGTGCTGCTTCTGGTACTGGCCGCCATGACCGCCTTCTACGCCACCTCCTTTGACTCGATCGCGCTGATCGCGGCCCGCTACAGCTGCCGCGGCCTGAGCGAGGACGAAACGCCGCCGCGGGGCGTGGAATTTTTGTGGTGCATCCTTCTGATCCTGTTTCCGATCGCCCTCGTATTTTCCGAAAGCTCCATGAGCAATCTGCAGTCCGTAAGCATCATTGCCGCCTTCCCTGTCGGCATCGTAATTCTTCTGATTACGGCCAGCTTCTTTAAAGAAGCCAAACATTTTTTACAAAACGCTTCCAAGCAAAAACAGTAGCCGCTGTGAGGAAATTATGGTATACTTAGGGAAATGAGGATAAAATGCCCTGATAACACGCAAAGGAGACGAACCGCTATGGAGCAGCGCATTGGTTTCATCGGAATGGGTAACATGGCTACGGCCATGGCCCAGGGCTTTCTCAGGGCCGGCAAAGTCCGACCCTCACAGCTCTATGCCTACGCCCCTCATCAGGAAAAGCTGCGCACCCGCGCGAAGGAGCTCGGCTTTACGCCCTGTCGAAGCCTGGCCGAACTCATAGACTGTGCCGACCTCTTTCTTATGTGCTGCAAGCCCGGCCAGATCGAGGGAATCCTCGGCGAAATCGCTTCCCGCCTGCCCGGCAAGGTTCTCTTGTCGGTTGCCGCGGGCTGGAGCTACGACGTATACAGGCCGTATCTGCTGCCGGGGACCCGTTTCCAATTTATTATGCCTAATACGCCGGTGATGACCGGCGACGGCGTATTGCTTTTCGAAGATCGGCATACCCTAATGGAAGAAGAACGGCTTCAGATCCTGGAGCTCTTTCGCTGTCTTGGCATGGTCCGTGAACTGCCCTCCGCCCTTATGGGGATCGGCAGCACGATCAGCGGCTGCGGGCCGGCTTTTGTGGATCTGCTTTTGGAGGCGTTTGCGGACGCGGCTGTCAAATACGGCCTGCCGCGCTCCTTAGCCTATGAGCTGGTATCGCAGACGGTCCTCGGCAGCGCCCGGCTTCAGCTGGCCACCGGCAAGCACCCGGCCCAATTAAAAGACGAGGTCTGCTCGCCCGGCGGTACGACGATCCTCGGCGTGGACGCCCTGGAAAAGGCCGGACTGAGGGCCGCCTGCCTGCAAGCGGTGGACGCTGTCATGCAGGGAAGGCACTGACCGGTACGGCCGCCAGTCATAATTTTGCTTCTTGCAATTTTATAAAACCCGGCGGTCTTGCGTATTAAAATAAAGAAAGGGAACCAAACAATGGACTCAAAGAACACGAAACGCACACGAACTTTTCTCTGTCTTTTGCTGTGTATCCTGCTGCTGATTAGCGGCTGTTCGCAGGCTGTCCCCTCTGACCGTTCGTCCGAGGCCGACGCCCCGGCAGAAACGGAGACTGCCGTACAGGAAACCACCCCGCTTCCCGTCGTCATCGATGTCCCGGACGAGGTGATTCCCGAGCACTCGGAGCTGTCTTATTCCGAAATGACATACCAACGGCCCGATATCGATGCCGTCTATGCCAATTTTGACCTAGCTCTCGCACAGGCCGGCCAGGAAAACGCGGAAGCGGAGCTGTTTGCGACATACGACACGCTTCTGGCGCAGATTTCCGAGGTTTCCACCATGGATACCCTCGCAACCCTGCAGAGCGAAATCAATCTTTCCGACTCATACTATGAAGAGGAAATGACCCTTCTGGATAATGAGATGACACGCATGGACAACCGGATGAACGAGGTCACGGAGGCCATCCTGCAATCCGCCTACGCGGACGCTTTTCGCGAACGCATGGGCGACGATTTCATCGAGCGCTATGAGTTCTATTCCCAGTTGAATTCGCCTGAAATCGAAGCTTTGTCCGAGCAGGCCAATGCTCTGGTAACCGAGTACAAAAAGCTTTTGACCAAAGAATACACCTCTATGTTTGGCGACGAAGAGGTCACCCTGGAAGATCTGCAGACGGTTGAGATTACGACGCAGGAAGAGCTGAATCTCTTTTACGACGCCTACTACGACATCTACAAGAAAAAGAACGCCGAATGCGCCGAAATCTACCGACAGCTCGTACAGCTCCGTGTTGAAATCGCCCATACGCTGGGGTATGACAGCTACGCCGATTATGCTTATGACAATCTGGGACGCGATTTTACCAAGGAGGACGCCGCCCGTTTTGCCGATATGGTAAAGCAGTATATTGTCCCGCTTTACCAGGAGCTGGATGATCGCTACTACAATCAAATCCGTGTGGCAGCGCAAAGCGGCGGCCCCGGTGTCGAGGAGGGCATTCCGTATCTCCAGCAGGCCTTCGCCAAGGAATTCCCCGCCGCCATGGGGGACGCGCTTTCCTACATGCTGGATCACGGACTCTATATCCTAGATGACGATACCAACATGATGCAGGCCGGCTTTACGACGCTCATTGACGATTACGCCGCGCCCTTTTTGTTCATCAATACGGCCGTCTACAGCAATCCGGGAACGCTCTTCCACGAATTCGGCCACTACTACAACTTCTACCTGATGGGCCGGCCCCGTTGGAATGATTCCAATAACCTGGACATCGCGGAAGTGCATTCCCAGGGCCTGGAGCTTTTGATGTTTGAGTATTATCCGGATATCTATGGCGAAAATTCCGATATTATGCAGATTTCCAGCATCAGCGACCTGCTCTACAGCATTCTTTCCGGCTGCTGCGAGGATGAATTCCAGCAAAAGGTGTTTGAGAATCCGGACATGAGCATCGATGAGATGAACCAGCTGCACAGCGACCTGTATGAGGAATATCTCGGTTTTCCCATGCCCTATGAATGGGTGGAAATCCATCATCATTTTGAAACGCCGTTTTATTACATCAGCTATGCTACCAGCGCCGCCTCCGCCTTTGAGATCTGGGAGATGTCCACCTTGAGCCGGCCGGCCGCTCTGGCCGCCTACCGCAGCATTACGCAGAATACCATCAACTGCGGATATTTGGAACCGCTTAAAAGGGCCGGCTTGAACAGCCCCTTTGACGCCGGCTCCATTGAACGCATTGCCGAGGCGATCCGCGCCAAATATCTGCCGCAGGCTCCCAGCCATCGCCAGGGGCGCTGAGGATCCTGCTTTCTAAAAGGATCGGTTGCATAAAAAACTGCTTTGAAAGCATGGGAACTATGAATCCCTCTTTCAAAGCAGTTTTTGTATTCGGATCTCTATTCAGCTTGCTCCTGGCCCAATCCTTCTTTTTGGCCGGCCGCGCCCGGTTCGCAAGAGCTTTCTGCCGGAACATGTTCCTGTGTCAGCTTCGAATCCAAGGCCGTCTCCGCTACCACTTTCCTCGCAGGCCGTTCCCCCAGTCGCTTGACCGGTTCCGGCGGATCCAGACGGACCGGCTGTATATGCGGTTTGATTCCTTTTCCCTTCATCGTATCACCGCCCGGCTCTTAGTGGTGGAACAGACGAATGCCTGTAAAGGCCATCGCCATCCCGTATTTATCGCAGGTTTCGATCACGTGGTCGTCGCGCACCGAACCGCCCGGCTCGGCAATATATTTTACACCGCTTTTAGCCGCCCGGTCGATATTATCGCCAAAGGGGAAGAACGCATCGGAGCCAAGAGCCACATCCGTAAGCCGAGCCAGCCACGCCTTCTTCTCTTCCCTGGTAAACACCGGCGGCTTTTCGGTAAAGACCGCTTCCCAGCGCCCGTCGGCCAGCACATCCATATAATCGTCACTGATATAGACGTCAATCGCATTATCCCGGTCCGCCCGCTTGATTCCCGGCTTAAAGGGCAGCGACAGCACCTGCGGCGCCTGGCGCAAGAACCAATTATCGGCCTTATTGCCGGCCAGACGGGTACAGTGGATTCGCGACTGTTGGCCCGCGCCGATGCCGATGGCCTGTCCGTCCTTTACATAGCAGACAGAATTGGATTGAGTATATTTGAGCGTAATCAGCGCGATCATCAGATCCCGCTTCGCCGCTGCGGGAATCTCCCGGTTGGCCGTCACCACGTTCGCCAGCAGCTCCTCGTTGATGGTAAGCTCGTTGCGTCCCTGCTCAAAGACAATCCCAAATACCTGCTTGCGCTCCAGCGCTTCCGGCTCATAGTCCGGATCGATTTGGATCACATTGTAATTGCCGTTCTTCTTGGACTGCAGGATTGCCAGCGCCTCCGGCTCATAGCCCGGCGCGATCACGCCGTCCGATACCTCCCGCTTAATCATGCGTGCCGTATCCACGTCGCAGGGATCCGACAGGGAAATGAAATCGCCGAACGAGGACATACGGTCCGCGCCTCTGGCTCTGGCATAAGCGCAGGCCAACGGCGACAGCTCGCCTAAATCATCCACCCAATAGATTTTCTTCAGCGTATCATGTAAGGGCAGTCCCACCGCCGCGCCGGCCGGGGATACATGCTTAAAGGAAGCTGCCGCCACAAGTCCGGTCGCCTTTTTCAGCTCCCGCACCAGCTGCCAGCCGTTAAACGCATCCAGGAAATTGATGTAGCCGGGACGACCGCATAACACCCGGATCGGCAGATCGCCGCCTCCGTTCATAAAAATCCGCGAAGGTTTCTGGTTCGGGTTGCAGCCGTATTTTAATTCCCATTCGTTCATCGGTAGTACCCTCCTTATTTTTGCTCGTGCTTATTCACAATACGTGTCTCATAGCTCCCGTCGGCAATGTCAATGTAGCGCACGAACAGGGAGACCTGGTTCTCTTTATTCAGGCTGCCCCATACCAGCGCCGTAAATTCATCAATGCTGCCAAAAATGCCGACCCGCTTCGGCTCCCCCTCAAAGCTTTGCAGCGGATCGCCGTCCCCCATATAAGTATGGATAAAGCGCCCCTCGCCCGCGGCCGGATTCTCATAAGCAAAGGTAAAGCGCTGGCAGGAATCCGGACAGCCGTTATTGCTTTTCAAAATCGACATCGCGTAATTGTAGCGCCCATCCTCGATATGCAGGATCCCCGAGATACGCGGCGTGTAATTCGGCGCGTCCGGCTCAAAGGTACGGCTGCGCAGGCTCTGCTCAAAGGTCAGCTGGCGATCCATACCCTCATAGATCGTATCGGTCTGGTCGCCGTTGGTGACGATCGTCTTGTTGCCCAGCACGCGCACCGGCGCATAGATAATCAGGCTGGGATCGGATAATTTGGCCGGGTCATACGCCTGGGTACGGATGCCCTGGCCATCCTCCACAAAAATGCGGTTGCGGCTGTTCTCGCTGCGGCCCATAATAAAATAGGCAATCACCGCCTTCGTGCCATCCTCCGAGCGGCCGATCACGATCCCCCGCCCCGGATAGGAATTGCCCGATAGTTCCCGCTTCAGTGAAAGCTTCTCCATGTGGTGTTTCCTCCTTCTATGTAGTATAACGACAAACGCCGGAAACCCTGATCGTGCAAGGTTTCCGGCGAATTCACAAGTGGACCTGGCGGGAGTCGAACCCGCGTCCGAAAGCCCTTTCATCAAAGCTTCTCCCATCACAGTCTCTCTACGGACATTCCCTCCTCGATACGCCGAAAGACAGGCTTACCGATTCAGTAGCTTCATAGATTCTTTTGCCCCCGCAAAGCTTAAGGGGAAAAGTGCCTCACAATTCATGATGCCTGGCTCTCAGGCTGTGAGCAACCCGAGGCAGACAGCCGCATTAAGCGGCGATTGCTAAATTATCTTCAGCGTTTATATTTAGGTCCGTTTTGGTATGCGGTCACGGTCCGCAGATGGCTGCTCTGACTTCCAAACCCCCGTCGAAACCGGTACAAGCCCGGAATACGCTGAGACTTTTTCGTCGTTGCATGTTTATTATATGCGCAGGCGCTGCGTTTGTCAAGCCATTTTACCGGCCGCGTCCATGCATCTTTTGCCTGCCGTACAGATATCCGCTTCGTTCGCCGCGCAAGCGCCCGGCCTTTCACCCCTGCACAAGCGCCCGCCGCGCCAGCTCGATACAGCCGAGAATCCCCTGATTGCCGCGCAGGCTCGCCGGCACAATATAGTGCTCCATATCTAACATCTCCGCCGTATTCAAATATTCGTTGAGAATCTTCTTCACCCGCTCGCGGATCATTGGAAACAGCTCCTCCTGCTTCATCACGCCGCCGCCCAAAATAATGATGCGCGGCGACATGACGAGGATCAGATTGACCATAGCCTGGGCAATATAATGACTCTCCATCTCCCACACCTTCGAGTCGCCCAAAAGCTCCTCCGCCGGACGCCCCCAGCGCTCGGCAATCGCCGGACCGGAGGCCAGCCCTTCAAAACAGGTGGCATGAAACGGACAGATCCCCTCATATCCGTCGCGCGGATGCCGCCTGAGCAGCATATGGCCGGCTTCCGGATGCAGCATCCCGTGAAGCAGCGACCCGTTTACCGCCACGCCGGCGCCGATTCCGGTGCCGATACTCACATAGACCACACTGTCAAGCCCCTTTGCGCTCCCAAACGTCATCTCGCCCAGGCAGGCCCCGTTCATATCCGTCTCCAGCCCCACCGGCACCTCCAGCGCCCCGCGGATGCTGCCAAGCAGATCAAAATGCTGCCACGCCTCCTTCGGCGTATCCAGAATATATCCATATGTAGGAGAATTCTTATGTACGTCTACCGGACCAAAGCTGGCAATCCCCAGCGCCTCGATCCCCTTATCCTGGAAATATGCCGTCACATCGGCGATCGTTTCCCGCGGTCCTCTGGTCGCAATGCTTTTCTGCTCCCGGATCGTACCGTCCTCACTGCCTACGGCGCAAATCATCCTGCTTCCTCTGGCCTCCAGCGCTCCCAGTCTCATGGCGTATGCTGTCTCCCTTCCGTATCTTGCGCGCCCGGCTTTTCGCCAGGCCGCCTCCTGGACCCGCTTCTCGCGGTCCGGCCGACTTATCCCTTCACGCGCAGCTCCCGCTCCGCTTCCCGCTTCTGGTCCTTTTTGGCAATCGTCTCCCGCTTGTCATACAGCTTTTTGCCGCGGGCCAGGCCGATCTCCACCTTTACCAGGCTGTCCTTAAAATACACCTTCAGCGGAACCAGGGTAAATCCCTTCTCCGCCACCTTCGCCGACATCTTGCGGATTTCCGCGCGATGCACCAAAAGCTTGCGCACCCGCAGCGGATCTTTATTAAAAATATTTCCCTTTTCATAGGGACTGATATGCATATTATATACGAAAAGCTCGCCATGTTCAATACGTATAAACGACTCTTTTAAGCTGCATTTGCCCATTCGCAGGGATTTTACCTCCGTGCCCGCCAGAGCAATGCCCGCCTCATACGTATCTTCAATAAAATAATCATAATATGCCTTCTTATTGTTGGCAATCAGCTTCATGCCTTCCTTCTTCGCCATCCTGTTCCTCCTCCCCGGTGCAGGGTATAAAGTTTACCGTATGCGTCGCCATATCCACACGGATGACCCGCACCTGAATCCTCTCTCCCAAGCGATAGACACGGCCGTCCTGCTCCCCCTTCAGCTCCATACGCGTCTCATCATAAAGATAATAATCGTCCTCCAGGTCGCTTAAACGAACCATTCCCTCGACCGTATTCGGCAGTTCCACATACATGCCCCAGTTCGTCACGCCGGAAATAACACCGTCAAATTCCTCTCCCAAAAACTGCTTCATATATTGGGCCTTCTTTAGCTTCTCCGTCTCCCGCTCCGCCTCATCGGCCCGCCGCTCCGTGACCGACGATTGCGACGCCACCTGCGGCAAAAGCCGCTCATAATGAGCCATCCGCTCTACATCCAGCTTCCCATGCAGATTTTCCTTTAATATCCGGTGAATCTGCAAATCCGGATAACGCCGGATCGGAGACGTGAAATGGCAGTAATAACGGGAAGCCAGGCCAAAATGCCCCAGACACTGGGTCCCGTAACGGGCCTGCTGCAGCGAACGAAGCGCCATGCGACTCAGCAATGCTTCCTCCGGCGTGCCGGCAATCCGGTCTAACAGCTTTTGAATCTCCTTCGGCTGAATCCGATCAGGCTGTCCCTTTAAATACTGGCCGAAATTGGTCAAAAACACCGTCAGCTTTTTCATCCGCTCCGCTGCCGGCTTTTCGTGGGTACGATAGACAAACGGCAGCTCCTGCCAATAAACGCCCTCCGCAATCGTCTCGTTTGCCATCAGCATAAAATCCTCGATCAGGCGAGTAGCCCGGTTGCGCTCATAAGGCCGCACCGCCACCGGCCGTCCCCGTTCATCAAGAATAATCTTACTCTCCGGAAAATCAAAATCAATGGCCCCGCGCTCGTGACGCCGCCGGCGCAGCAAGGACGCCAGATTATCCATCTCCCGCAGCATGTCGCCAATCGCCGCCGGACAAGGCGGCAAACCGGCCGCTTCCTTACCGTCTAACGGCTCCCCCTCCGCCGGACAGCCGTTTAAAATCCCATTGACTTCCGTATAGCTCATACGGCGGTCGACACGGATCACGCTCTCCGCCACCTCATAGGAAATCAGATCGCCCGAAGCGTCGATCTCCATCAGGCAGCTGAGCGCCAGCCGTTCTTCCCCGGCATTTAGCGAACAAATTCCGTTGGACAGCGCATGCGGCAGCATCGGAATCACACGGTCCACCAGATAAACGCTGGTCCCCCGCTTCAGCGCCTCTTTATCCAAAGGCGAACCCTCTCCCACATAATGGCTCACATCCGCAATGTGGACTCCCAGACGGTATACTCCCTCTTCCTTCGACAAACTGACCGCGTCGTCCAGATCCTTGGCATCCTCGCCGTCAATCGTAACCATACAGGTTTCCCGCAGGTCAAGACGTCCCTGTCGATCCGTCTCCGCCACACAGGTCGGGATCCGTGACACCTGCCGCATCACCGTCTCCGGAAATTCCTGCGGCAAGCCATACGCCATCGCTATTGACTGGATATCCACACCCGGATCGTTTTTGTGCCCCAAAATCCGTACGACCGACCCCTCCGGATTCTGCCCCGCGCCCCCATACTGTTTGATTTTTACAACCACCTTATGGCCGTCTACGGCATTCATGGACTGACCGGCCGGAATAAACACATCGAACGACAGCTTTTGATCGTCCGGAACCACAAAGCCGTTCTTCTTGTACGGTTCGAACGTACCGACGAGCTCCGTAATCCCGCGCGTCAGAACCTGCTCCACCCGCCCCAGGGCCCGCCGACCGTCCCCGGCCGGCCCCAGCAGCCGATACGCTACCGTGTCTCCGTGAAAGGCGCCGCCCGTCTCGCTCTCAGGGATATAAACATCTTCTCCTCCCTCCGCCGGCGTCACAAACCCAAATCCCCGGCGCGTCCCGCAAAACAAACCGGTACGGGCTTCGTCCTTGTTTTCCTCTTTTCTCATAATCCTTCCTGCCTTTTCTCTTTGCCGCCTGCCTGTAATCTGCCGCCTGCCTGCAGCATGAAGCCGTCCCTTTCCCGTCTAT
Source organism: uncultured Lachnospiraceae bacterium (assembly GCA_947650845.1). GTDB lineage: Bacteria > Bacillota > Clostridia > Lachnospirales > Lachnospiraceae > RGIG7193. The sequence continues at coordinate 6,697 of CANSWW010000012.1, read as the reverse complement.
ACCGCCTTGTTTACCCCCATGATGCCTGCGGATTGCTCCGCGCTGCGCAGCAATAATAAAACAGGGCCCATTGCTCTGGCAAACAGGCGCAGTACGTCCTCTTTGGCAAAGCAATGAACCCTGTCGTCGCTTCTTACAGTCACCCGAATACCGGAAGATTCAAAAGCAAAGACAATACCATGAACGCAACCACCAGGTATTTCGTCACTTTCTCGATCTTTCCCTCTGCGGAACGGTCCTTATTCTTGCTCCAGAACGTCTCCCCGCCGCCGCTGATCGAACCGGTCAGGCCGCCCGACTCTCCGTCCTGAATCAATACGATGCCGACTACTGCTACGGATACTAAAATAAAGACTACGGTAAGCGCCGCCTTCAATGCTCCCATTTCTACACCTCCTATGGTCAAACAGGAATATCATAGCATACTTTGCCAGGGATTTCAAGCCGAAAATGGACGGGCCGGCAAGGAAAATGAGCCCGCTGCCAACAAGGGCCGGATCGGTTCATTTTTTCCAGGCGGCAAGCCCCGTCCAAAGCCAAAGCCCTGCGTCCGCCGGGCTGCAAGAAGCCCTGACCGCTGTGCGCCTTAAGCAAACGGGTTTCGGTACACCGCCCCGGCGCCCAGGCTGTCTGCGATCCGCAAAAGCCGGTTGTACTTCGCCGTGCGGTCGGTGCGGCAGGGCGCGCCCGTCTTTATCTGCCCGGTGTTCATCGCCACCGCAAGATCCGCGATAAACGTATCCTCCGTCTCCCCCGACCGGTGCGATATCACCGCCGTATAGCCGGACGATTTTGCCAGCTCCACCGCGTCCATCGCCTCGCTCAGGGAACCGATCTGATTCACCTTGACCAGGATGGAATTGGCCGCTTCCCGCCCGATCCCCTTGGCCAGGCGCTTGGTATTGGTGACAAACAAATCGTCGCCCACCAGCTGGATTTTATCCCCCAGCCGCCTGGTCATCAGCTCCCAGCCGTCCCAGTCCTCTTCGTGCAGGCCGTCCTCGATCGATACGATCGGGAACTGCTTCGTAAGCCCCTCCAGATAATCCACCATCTCATGGGCGCTGCGCCGCACCGGCACCCCCGCCATCGTGCTCTCCCCGGGAAACAGGTACTGCCCCGTCACCTCGTCGTAAAGCTCGCTGGCCGCCACATCCATAGCAATCGCCACATCGTGCCCCGGCACATACCCGCCCTTCTGGATCGCTTCCACAATCACGGTAAGGACCTCTCTGGCATCCTTCAGGTTTGGCGCAAAGCCGCCCTCGTCGCCTACCGCCGTCGAAAGCCCCCTCTCCTTTAAAAGGATCCGCAGCGTATGGTAGATTTCCGCGCACATGCGCAGAGCCTCCCCAAAGTCCGGCGCCCCCACCGGCATAATCATAAACTCCTGGAAATCCACGGTATTGTCCGCGTGGCAGCCGCCGTTTAAGATATTCATCATCGGTACCGGCAGGTGGCAAGCCCCCGTCCCGCCCAAATACCGATACAATGGCAGCGCAAGCGCCTGCGACACCGCCTGCGCGCAGGCCAGGGAAACCGCCAGCACGGCGTTCGCCCCCAGGCGCCCCTTATTCTCCGTCCCGTCCGCCGCCAGCAAAAGCCGGTCGACCTCCCTCTGATCCTGCGCATCCTTCCCGATCAGCATGCGGGACAGCTCGCCGTTTATATGCTGCACCGCCTTCTTAACGCCCTTGCCAAGATAGCGCTCCCCGCCGTCGCGCAGCTCCACCGCCTCAAATTTCCCGGTTGAAGCGCCGGAAGGGACGGCCGCCCATCCCCGCGCGCCGCATACCAGCTCCACCTCCGCTTCCACGGCGGGGTTCCCGCGCGAGTCCAGAATCTCCCGTCCCTTCACTTCCCGGATCCTTGTCATCTCCGACATCTCTGCCTACCTCCTGCTATTTAGCAAAATCTTCCGGCGCTGCCGCCGGAGCCCTATCTGGAAGTATTGGCAAAAATGCGCCCGCCTATGCAAGCAATCTTATCACGTCCTCCGGGTGAACTGCGTATGGCATTTGGGGCAGGTCACATGCTTCTCCCCCTGGCCGCGCGGCGTACGCATCTTTTGCCCGCAGGACGGGCATTTAAAAAACACATGCGTCTTACGCTGCTTCCAATGCGCCCATTCCCTTGCAAGCGGCCCCGCCACCTTCCGTTTTAATTCCATAAATTTCACATTTTCCCGATACCGCTTAGACGTATTCTTAGAAAACATCCGAAAGTACGACCACACAAGCAGCGCAAGACCCACGTAATAAAGTACCCGCCCTCCCCGGCTGCCGCCAAAAATAAGGGACGCCACCAAGCACACCAGCAAAGCCGCGCTCAAGAAACGCCCCAGCTGATCCACCCCATAGCGTCCGTACATAAATCGTGCCATCCGATTCCGCAGGTTATTCAAAAAATTACCCATATCCCGTCCCGCTCCTATGTTTTCGTTTTACTATACCACTCATTTCTAAAAAAACCATATCTCCCGGCAAAATTTTTTCTTAAAATTCCGGCCGGAGAAGAAAGCCGCCCAAACGCGACGGGATAAAAACGCGGGCAGGGCGAAAACCAGCCCGGCGCCGCACCGGTATGGGCGCCGGACGATTTGGTGTGCGAAGCGGGGCATAGGCGGCAGATTGCAGAGCCAGCCGGCTCCCGTGGAGCCACCATGTCCGCCGCCCATACCGGTGGGGCGCCGGGCGTGCCTTCTCCCCTCCCTCCGCAATTTTATCCCCGCAGTTCCGCTCCCAACTCTTTGAGCGCTTCCACGATTTTCTCCATCACGGCGTTTACTTCTTTGTCTTCCAGCGTACGGTCTGCCGCGCGGAATACGAGGTTATAGGCTACGGATTTATATCCGGTCAAAATCTGCGCCCCTTCGTACACATCGAACAGCTGGTAGCTTTCGATCAGCTTTCCGCCTTTCTTTTCGAGGATTTCTTCAATTTGGCCGACGAGGATTTCTTTGCGCACAACCATACTGATATCGCGGGTTACGGCCGGGAAGCGGGCGATCCCTTCGTATTTGCGGTCGAAGGAGGTAAGCTCTGTGACCTGCGGCATATCGAGCACTGCTACGCAGGCCCGTTCGCCGATGCCGTAGTTTTCTGCTGCCTGGGGATGGAGTTCGCCCAGGTAGCCGACCGTTTTTCCGCGGTAGTTTATGTTTGCCTGGCGGCCGGGGTGCAAGAAGGGCTGGCCGGAGGCGGGGTCGTAGCTGATCCGTTTGTGGAGGCCTAGCTGGTCGAAGAGTTCTTCGACAATGCCTTTCATCGTGAAGAAGTCGCCTTTTCCGTAGAAGCCGAGCGCCAGCTGCATGCGTTCTTCGGGCAGCTCGGTGAGGGGCAGGGCTTTGGGCAGGTAGATATTGGCGAGTTCGTACAGGCGCACGTCTTTGTTGCGGCGGTTGTAGTTGGTCGCCAGGGAGGTGAGCAGGCCGTTCAGGGGGGTTGTGCGCATGATGCTGTAATCTTCGCCCAGGGGGTTTAGAATCCGTACGGTTTTGCGCAGCGGCGAGTCGGCGGGCAGCATTAGTTTGTCGAATACTTTGGGGCTTTCGAAGGAGTAGGTCATCGCCTGGGAGAAGCCGCAGAAGCGGGCTACGTTGCGGGCTACTTCTTCGACGCGCAGCTTATAGGATAGTTTTCCGGCCGTTGCTTCGCCGGTCGGCAGTGTGGTCGGGATGTTGTCATAGCCGAAGAAGCGGGCTACTTCTTCTGCGATATCGGCGCCGCACTCGAGGTCTTGGCGGAAGGTGGGGATGACCAGCTCGCCGTTTTCGGGATCATAGCGCAGTTCGAGGCGGGCGAAGTATCGGAGCATATCTTCTGCGGGTATGTTTGTCCCGAGCAGGCGGTTGATGGCCTGGGGGGCAAAGGGGATGCGGCGTTCGGTTTTTTTGTCGGGGTAGACGTCTACCATGCCGCCGACGGCTTCGCCGCAGCCTAGTTCTTCGACGAGCTGGCAGGCCCGGTTGATGGCTTCGGCTGCGTTGTTGGGGTCGAGGCCTTTTTCGAATTTGCCGGAGGCGTCTGTCCGCAGGCCGAGGCGTTTGGCCGAGAGGCGGATATTGGTGCCGTTGAAGCAGGCGGCTTCGAAGAGGACGGTGTGTACGTCGTCGGTTATTTTGGAGTTTTCGCCGCCCATGATGCCGGCAATACCGATTTCTTTTTCGGCGTCGCAGATCATGAGGATTTCGGAGTCCATGGTGCGTTTTTGGCCGTCGAGGGTCTGGAAGGTGTCGCCGTCTTGGGCGCGGCGTACGATGATTTTATGGCCGGCGATGGTGTCGAGGTCGAAGGCGTGCATGGGTTGGCCGTATTCTTCCATGACGTAGTTGGTGATGTCGACCAGGTTGTTGATCGGGCGGATGCCGCTGGCTGCGAGGCGGCGCTGCATCCATTCGGGGGAGGGCCCGATTTTGATGTTTTTTACGACGCGGGCGCAGTAGCGGGCGCAGAGGTCGGGGGCTTGCACTTCGACTTTTACGTAGTCGGAGGCTTGTTCTGCGTTGCCTTGGCAGCTTACTTTGGGCGGGCAGAAGGGTTTGCCGAAGGTGGCGGCTGCTTCGCGGGCGATGCCGAGGACGCTGTAGCAGTCGACTCGGTTGGAGGTGATTTCGTATTCGAATACGCAGTCGTGCAGGCCGAGTATTTCGATGGCGTCGGCGCCTACCGGGGTATCGGGGGGCAGGATGTAGATGCCGGATTCGGGGGCGTTGGGGTACATTTCGCGGGAGGAGCCGAGTTCTTCGATGGAGCACATCATGCCGCAGGATTCGATGCCGCGGAGTTTGCCTTTTTTGATTTTGATGCCGTTTTCGGGCAGAGGGGCGCCGTCGTGGCCGCCGGCTACTTTGCCGCCGTCTAATACGACGGGGATTTTGTCGCCTTCTTTGACGTTGGGGGCGCCGGTTACAATCTGGATCGTCTCAGAGCCGGTATCTACCTGGCAGACGATGAGTTTGTCGGCGTCGGGGTGTTTTTCTATTTTGGTGATTTGTCCTACGATGATATGTTCGAGGTTTTTGTCCAGGCGCTCGTAGCCTTCGACTTTGGTGCCGGAGAGGGTCATGGCGTCGGTGTATTCTTGGGGTGTGCAGGTTAGTTCGGGGACGTATGCTTTGATCCATGATAAGGCCGTGTTCATGGTGGTGTTCTCCTTTTCTGTTTGTGATGTTTCTTTTTTTGCCTGTGTTTTCTGGGCTTAATGGGATGTCTTTGGGTGGTATTGGCTAAAATTGTTTGAGGAATCTTTCGTCGTTTTCGTACAGCAGGCGCATGTCGTCGATTTCGTATTTTAGGAGGGCGATGCGTTCCAGGCCTACGCCGAAGGCGAAGCCGGTGTATTCTTCGGGGTCGATGCCGCTCATGCGCAGTACGTTGGGGTGTACCATCCCGCAGCCGAGGATTTCAATCCAGCCGGAGCCTTTGCAGAAGCGGCAGCCTTTGCCGCCGCATTTGAAGCAGGATACGTCTACTTCGGCGGAGGGCTCGGTGAAGGGGAAGTGGTGGGGGCGGAATTTTACCCGGGTTTTTTCGCCGAAGAGTTCTTTGGCGAATTGGTCGAGGGTACCTTTTAGGTCGGAAAACGTTATGTTTTTGTCAATAACCAGGCCTTCGATCTGGTGGAAGGACGGGCTATGGGTGGCGTCTACTTCGTCGGAGCGGAATACGCGGCCGGGCGCGATGATACGGATCGGCGGTTTTTGCTTTTCCATGGTGCGTACCTGGACGGGTGAGGTCTGGCTGCGCAGGACGATTTTGTCGTTGATGTAGAAGGTGTCTTGTTCGTCGCGCGCGGGGTGGCCTTCGGGGATGTTGAGAGCCTGGAAGTTGTAGTAGTCGTATTCGACTTCGGGGCCTTCTACCACTTCGTAGCCCATGCCGATGAAGATGCGTTCGACTTCTTCGAGGGCGATGGTGTTGGGGTGGCGGTGGCCGACCTGAGCCTTTTGGGCGGGCAGGGTTACGTCGATGACTTCGTTTTTCAGCTGCTCTTCGCGGGCTTTGGCGGCCAGGCGTTTGCGGGTTTCTTCGAGCTTTTCTTCAATGGCGGCGCGGGCTTCGTTGACCATTTGGCCGATTTTCGGGCGGTCTTCGGGCGCTACGTCTTTCATGCTTTTTAATACCTGGGTGAGTTCGCCTTTTTTGCCCAGGTAGGTGACACGGATTTCGTTGAGTTTTTCCAGGGCGCCGGTGGCTTCGATCTGGGAGAGGGCTTCGGCTTTGATCTGTTCGAGTTTTTCTTTCATGGGTTCCTCCTTGTGGTGGGGTTTTGGGGTGTGGGAGCCGGGGTTGCGGTGCTAGGCTTGGTTTGGCTTTATCATGTCTCGGGCGCGGAGTGTTTAGGCTCCGCGCGAGGCTTGCAGTGCCAACCTTGACTCTGCTTTGTCTCGGTCGTAGGCGTCTACGCTCTGCGCGAGGCCCACAGTGCCAACCCCGACTTCGCTTCGCTACGTCTCGGTCGCGGGCTTCGCCCTATGCCTGTGCCGAAATCCAGGTTTGCATGCATGAATGCACGCAAACCTTCCTTTCGACTCAGGCGCACTGCTCATTGCTTACGCGAAAAAGCCCGCCCCTATCTGTATGTAGGGACGGGATAAAATCTCGCGGTACCACCCTTGTTCCTGCTTGGCAGGCTCTCGGCATACGTAACGTGTATGGGCGTCGCCCCCTACTGGCGTTTGTTCAGGGGCGCTGCT
>CANSWW010000011.1 GCA_947650845.1 uncultured Lachnospiraceae bacterium | reverse complement strand
CCATGCTTTCTGTTTGGGCATTATGTGGATTGTTTGTGGAGCGACGGCTGGGAATTGCTTTATGCCGATATCTGTTAAGAGCGAGTGTCTTGTCTGCACTATGTATCCTGGAAAGATTCGCCGGATATAATGCAGACAAAGCACCGGAAAGGAACTCTCATGACCTTTAATATAGAAGAAGAACTGAAAAAACTCCCCGCCTCTCCCGGCGTCTACCTGATGCACGACTGCCGCGACGAAATCATCTACGTCGGCAAGGCCATCAGCCTCAAAAACCGGGTGCGCCAGTATTTCCAGAGCAGCCGCGGCAAGACGGCCAAAATCCTGCAGATGGTGCACAACATCGCTTGGTTTGAATACATTTTGACCGATTCGGAGATGGAAGCGCTGGTACTGGAGTGCAACCTGATTAAGGAGCACCGCCCCAAGTACAATACGATGCTGATGGACGACAAAAGCTACCCCTACATCAAGGTGACGATACAGGAGGAATACCCCCGCGTCCTCTTTGCTCGGGATTTAAAAAAGGACAAATCGCGCTATTACGGGCCCTACACAAGCGCGACGGCGGTCAAGGATACGATTGACCTTTTACATAAGCTGTTCAAGCTGCGGACATGCCGGCGTAATCTGCCGGCCGATATCGGAAGGGACCGGCCTTGCCTGAATTACCACATCAAGCAGTGCGACGCGCCCTGCCAGGGGTATATCGACAAGGAAACGTACCGAGAATCGGTGCAGAAAGCGATGGATTTCCTCGGCGGCAATTTTGATCCGATCATGAAGTCGCTGGAGGAGCAAATGCAGGCCTGCGCGGAAAACCTCGACTTTGAAACGGCGGTTACGTATCGTGAGCTTTTAAACAGCGTCCGCCATATTGCCCAGAAGCAGAAGATCACCGATGTCGCGGGCCAGGAGGACCGCGACATCATCGCCCTGGCGCGCGAAAAGCAGGAGGCCGTCGTGCAGGTGTTCTTCGTGCGCGGCGGCAAGATGATCGGCCGCGACCACTGCTATCTGGCGATCGACGAGGGAGAGCCGGACGGCCGCATCCTCGGCGAGTTCGTCAAGCAGTTTTACGCCGGTACGCCCGTGATCCCCAAAGAGCTCTTCCTGCAAACCGCCCCCGAGGACGGGGAGCTGATCGGCGAATGGCTCGGCAAAAAGCGCGGCCAGAAGGTAACGCTGCGCACCCCGCAGAAGGGCGAGAAGGCCCGCCTCGTAGAGCTGGCGGCCCGCAACGCCCGCCTGGTGCTCGACCAGGACCGCGAGAAGCTGAAGCGGGAGGAGAAGCGGACGACCGGGGCCGTGCGCCAGCTGTCGCAGATGCTGGGCCTTCCCGATTGCGTGCGCATGGAGGCCTACGATATCTCCAATATCAGCGGCGTACAGTCGGTGGGCTCGATGGTGGTGTATGAAAACGGCCGGCCCAAGCGCTCGGATTACCGCAAGTTCCGCATTCGCTATGTGGAAGGCCCGAACGACTACGCTTCGATGGAGGAGGTATTGACGCGCCGGTTCACGCATGGGCTGGAGGAGAAGGCGGCCAGGCAGAACGCCGCGAAGGGGCAGGAGGGAGCCCGCGTCGCAGAGCCGGCTGCGCCGTATGAGAGCGGGGCAGCGGCCGCAGACGCCGGCAGCTTCGACCGCTTCCCGGACTTAATCCTGATGGACGGCGGCAAGGGCCAGGTAAATATCGCCGAGGGCGTTTTGCGCACGCTGGGGCTGTCGATTCCGGTCTGCGGCATGGTAAAGGACGACAACCACCGGACGCGCGGCCTCTATTTCCGGGGGCGGGAGGTTCCGCTTGACCATCACGGCGAGAGCTTTCAGCTGATTACCCGCATTCAGGACGAGGCGCACCGCTTTGCGATTGAGTACCACCGGAGCATCCGCAGCAAGGAGCAGATTCGCTCGGTATTGGATGACATTGAAGGGATCGGCCCGGCCCGGCGCAAGGCGTTGATGCGGCATTTTAAATCCATTGAGGCGATTCGCGCGGCCGGCGTGGAGGAGCTGAAGGCCGCCCCGCAGATGAATGCCCGCGCCGCACAGTCTGTCTATGATTTTTTCCAAAATATGGGGAAGAAAGAGAAAAGTGTGTAAAACAAGGACGATTTTTGATAAAATACGGGAATATTGCCCTCTTGCGCTTCGCGCTACCTTATGTTAATATAAAACTATTATACGGACTCTGTCCCTGGCAGAGAGAAGGAGCCTTTCATGGCAGTTACGGTTACGGATGTAATCAAAAAATATTCTCTGCGTTCCCTGACGCCAGAGATCGATACGGACAGCATTCGCATCAACCATTCCGGTATTAACCGCCCGGCACTGCAGCTGGCCGGGTATTTTGACCATTTCGGCAAAGAAAGGGTTCAGATTATCGGACTGGTGGAATATACATATATCGAAACAATGAGCCGGGAGCGGAAGCTCCAGATTTTTGACACTCTGTTTGCGGGGCCGATCCCCTGTCTGATCTATTGCCGCAACCTGGAGCCGGATGCCGATATTGTGGAGCTGGCCCATCAGCGGAAAGTGCCGGTTTTGATCTCCGAGATGATTACCTCAGACTTTATGAGCGAGATTATCCGCTGGATGAAAACGCAGCTGGCGCCGATGATTACCATTCACGGCGTCCTGGTGGAGGTATACGGCGAGGGCGTTCTTATTATGGGCGAGAGCGGCATCGGTAAGAGCGAGGCGGCGCTGGAGCTTGTAAAGCGCGGACACCGCCTGGTGACGGACGATGTGGTGGAGCTTCGCAAGGTCAGCGACGAGACGCTGGTGGGAAGCGCGCCGGACATTACCCGTCATCTGATCGAGCTGCGGGGCATCGGGATTGTGGATGTCAAGTCCCTTTTCGGCGTCGCGGCGGTGAAGAACACGCAGAGCGTGGATATGGTGATTAAGCTGGAGGAGTGGAGCCGGGACCGGGAATACGACCGATTGGGGCTTGACGAGCAGTATACGGAATTTTTGGGCAATAAAATTGTCTGCTACAATATCCCGATTCGGCCGGGCCGTAATCTGGCTGTGATTGTGGAAACGGCTGCCGTCAATTCCCGCCAGAGAAAGATGGGGTACAACGCCGCCCAGGAGCTGTACAAGAAGGTGCGCAAAAGTCTGGAGCTGACGGAGAACGAATAAAAATGTCTTTCGAAGAGAAACTATATGCATTGGCAGGAGAGAGGCTCCGCAGGGCGGAACCGATGAGCCGCCACACAACGTTTCGGATCGGAGGGCCGGCGGAATTTTATGTAGCGCCGTCGGATGCCGAGGAGCTGTGCCGGATCGCAGGGCTGTGCCGGAGCGAGGCCGTGCCATTCTATGTAATCGGCAATGGCAGCAATCTTTTATGCTCCGATCGGGGCGTATCCGGAGTGATTCTGGATACGACTCAGGGACTTACCTCCTGCAGAATAGAGGGAAAAGAGCTATGGGCCGGCGCGGGGATGCTGTTAGGCTGCCTGGCGAAGAAGGCCCTGGAAGCGGGGCTTAGCGGCCTGGAATTCGCGGCGGGAATCCCCGGCAGCGTCGGCGGCGCGATGGTGATGAATGCCGGCGCGTATGGAAGCGAGATGAAGCAGATCGTCCGCCGGGTGCGGGTTTTGACAAAAGAAGGAACCGTAGAGGAGATCGAGGCCCCGCAGATGGATTTTGCCTACCGCCACAGCGCGGTGCGCCGGGAGGGCTGGATTGTCCTGGAAGTATGCTTTGCTTTGGTAAAGGGAGAGCCGGAAGCAATCCGTGGGAGGATGGAAGAGCTGGCCGGAAAGCGCCGGCAGAGCCAGCCGTTAGAATGCCCGAGTGCCGGAAGCACCTTTAAAAGGCCGGCTGTCGGTTATGCGGCACAGCTGATTGACGAGGCGGGGCTGAAGGGCTTTCAGGTAGGCGGCGCGCAGGTTTCCAGGAAGCATGCCGGTTTTGTGGTCAATTGCGGCGGCGCTACGGCAGCCGATGTGAGACGGCTGTGCGCGGCTATCCAGGAGCGGGTGCAGGAGCGCACGGGAATTTGGCTGGAGCCGGAAATAGAAGCAATAGGAGAGCAGGAATGTCTTTTTCCTCGCACGTAAAGGATGAATTGGCAGGGGCGTATGGCAGCGCGCGCCATTGCCAGATCGCGGAGCTGGCGGCTATGTTCAGCATGGACGGGCAGCTAAGGGAGGCCGGAAGCGGTCGCTATAAGGCCATTCTCCACACCGAAAATCTGGCGGTAGCGAGAAAATGCTTTACTTTATTGAGAAAAACCTTTAATATAAATACGGAGATTTTAGTGCGCCGCAGTATGGTCCCGGGAAAAGGCGGCCAGTATATATTGGCGGTGACGAAACAAACAGACGTAGAACGCATGAGGAACGCGATGCGTCTTACGCGGCTTGCGAAGTCCGGGGAGTGTATCCCCGGAAAATTGATTTTGCAGAACGACTGCTGTCGCCGGGCCTTTTTACGAGGTGCCTATCTGGCGGCCGGTTCGATGAGCAACCCGGAAAAGGGCTATCATTTTGAGATTGCCTGTTCACAGCCGGAGAAAGCAACGCAGCTGAAAGAGGTGCTGGCTTCCTTTGGCGTGGACGCGCGGATTATTCTGCGTAAAAAATATCATGTCCTCTATGTAAAAGAGGGCGACCAGATCGTGGACATCCTGAATATCATGGCTGCCCACATATCCCTTCTGGAGCTGGAGAACATCCGAATCCTGAAGGGGGTAAGAGAAGCGGTAAACCGGCAGGTAAACTGCGAAACCGCAAACATAAGCAAAACGACTTCAGCTGCCTTGGGACAGATAAACGATATTCAATTGATTCGGCAAAGGAGAGGATTGGAGAGCCTGCCGCCGCTTCTGCGGGAAATGGCTGAGGCACGGCTGAGCTGGCCGGACGCCTCCCTCAAAGAACTGGGAAGCTTGCTGGATCCGCCGGTGGGCAAGTCTGGAGTCAACCATCGTCTGCGCAAGTTAAAGGAATTGGCAGACAGCTTACGAGTTATCGAGGAGGATGTATCATGTTAACAAAACAGATCACAGTAGACTTTCTGGCCAACCAGGAATCCAGGCCGGTCGCGTTGCTGGTGCAGGTGGCCAGCCAGTACGAGAGCGTAATCCATATGGAGAGCGGCTCTGTCCGTGCGAATGCCAAGAGTATTATGGGCATGATGGCCTTTGGCTTAAAGAGCGGCATGGAAGTCGTAGTGACAGTGGATGGAAAGGACGAGGCGGACGCGCTGGCGGCTGTGGAAAAGCAGTTGAGCCATGCCTGCTAATAGAGGGAACTGCGGCGGCAAAAGGCGGCAGGGCGGAAGTGACGAACCGTGGATGTAGAATGAAAAGCGTTGCCTATCCCAGTGGCAGCGCTTTTGCTATGAAGGTGTCCCGATACGATGGACAGGAAGGACAGGAAACATGGAATGTAGGACAAACCCAGGCAAAAAGCGGGCCTATCAGCTGCGTCTGTGGATTTTATTTTTGGGAAACGTAATACTGTTTGCGGGCGGCTGTGCGGCTATGGCGCTCCATGCGGTGCCGGAGCCTCTGCGGGGGATCATGGCGCTGGTTTTAGCGGCGCTGGTGGGATGCTTTTTTCCGACGTATTTGTTGCTGATCCGGGGCTTATCGATTTCCGGAACGCAGAGAGTGTTTTTGACAGAGGGGACAATCCTGTTTTGCACCTGGGATGCCGACAATGGAGCAGGCGGAGCTAAGCACCGTTTTTATAAGATCTGGAAGGTGTCGGACTATCAGGTGAAGCGAAACAGCATTGAGATTCAGGCATTTGTCTGGTACGCGGAAAAAGTAATGCCACGGGACAGCCTGCCGGTGACGGACGGCTACCTGGGCGATCTGTCGGATATTTTTGAGAAGGCGGAGCGGTGTAAGCGGGAATTTTCGATCCGCCGCACGCTCTACGAGGAGGAAGCGCTTCTGGCGATGTTAAAGAGCCGCAAAGAAGAGGCGGCCGGCGAGCTGCGCGACGAAAATATCCTGGTGGACGAAGGCCTGAGACTGCGGCGAAGCGACGGGAACTATGAATTTGCTTACGCCTGGTACCAGGATCCGGAGACGGTACATTTGGTGGATGGCGTATGGGAGCCCTATACGCGGGAGAAGTTAGCGGCCATGTATACCTGGCTGGATCAGCATGGCGAATTGTACTTTATTGAAGTCCGGGAGGGGGAAACCTGGCTCCCGATTGGCGATGTTACGTTCGGGCAGGAGGATATGCCGATTGTGATCGGGGAAAAGGCATACCGCGGCCGTGGGATTGGAAAAAAAGTCGTGGAGAAGCTGGTTGAACGGGGCCGGCAGCTTGGATATGAATTCCTTCGCGTAAAAGAGATATACGATTATAATGAAGCTTCCCGAGGGTTGTTTGAAGCAGTCGGCTTCCGGCCGACCGGGCGAACGGCAAAGGGGGTTTGCTATCAGTTGGATCTGTAAGAACTAGAAGCAAGAAAATTACATTGCGAATCCCTCCGGCCTGGTTTATAATACTGGTAACGTGTAACAATAAAGGATAGAAATTGCGGCGGAAGGAGACCTTCATGCAGATTGAATCGCTGCGTATCCGGAATTTCCGGGTATTTAATGATGTAACCGTGGAAAACATCCCTCAGATGGCTGTCTTTATGGGGCAGAATGGGGCAGGCAAAACCACGTTCTTTGACATATTTGGTTTTTTACATGACTGCTTGTCCAGTAATGTCCGTTCCGCTCTGGCAAAACGGGGGGGATTTCATGAGGTGATATCGCGTGAAGAGACGGGCGATTTGCAATTTGAGGTCAAGTTCCGGCCTTCCCCTGAGGAACCGGTGATTACCTATGAGCTTACAATCGGATTAAATGAGCGCAAGGCGCCGGTCGTGAAAAAAGAAATCATGCGTTTTCGGCGTGGGCAGCATGGGGCTCCCTGGAAAATCCTCGATTTTTCCAATGGAGAGGGCGTTGCGGCAGAAGGCGACCTTCAGTCCTATGAAGATGTCCAGATCGCAAACCGTACACCGCAGAAGGTTTCTGCTCCCGATATACTGGCGGTAAAAGGCTTGGGCCAGTTTGAGAACTTTCCGGCGATGGCGTCGCTTCGCAGGTTGATTGAGGACTGGTATGTCTCGGACTTCCATATTGAAAGCGCCCGCGGACGGCAGGAAGCCGGATACAGCGAATCCCTTTCTACAACGGGGGATAATCTGGCGCAGGTTGCCAAATACCTGTATGATAATCACCGGGAACGCTTCGATGCAATTTTGCAAGCCATGCGGGAGCGGGTGCCGGGGGTGACGGATGTCGAAGCGAAGGTAACGGAGGACGGATATGTGATCCTTCGCTTTCAGGACGGCCAGTTTAAAAACCCGTTCTCATCAAAGTTCGTGTCGGACGGTACGATTAAGATGTTTACCTATCTGGTGCTGCTGAGCGACCCGAATCCCCATGCCCTTTTGTGTGTCGAGGAGCCGGAAAACCAGCTGTACCCGGAGCTGCTGCCGCAGCTGGCCGAGGAATTCCGGCATTATTCCAATATTGGCGGCCAGGTCTTTATATCGACCCACTCGCCGGACTTTTTGAATGCGGTTCGTTTAAGCGAGTTGTATTGCCTGGTGAAAAAGGACGGTTACACGAAGATTGTCCGGGCATCGGATTTGCCGTTGATTCGATCTTTGTATCAGGAAGGGGACTTGCCGGGGGCGCTTTGGAGCCAGGGTATTTTACTGGGGGAAGCCCAAAAACAGGGAGGACAGGTATGAAATTGGTCTTTCTGTTAGAAGAGCTTTCGATGAAGTATTTTCTGGAAAGCCTGTTGCCGCGTATCCTGCCGGAGGAAGTGGATTTTCAGCTGATTCCCCATCAGGGAAAGCGTGACTTGGAAAAATCGATTCCCAAAAAACTGCGTGGCTGGAATGAGCCAGGGGATATCCGTTTTGTAATCCTGCACGACCAGGATAATAAAGATTGTGTTGCATTGAAACAATCGTTGCTGGCCTTGTGCGGCGCAACGAAACGGCCGGTACTGGTTCGGATCGCCTGCCAGGAGCTGGAGGCGTGGTATTTTGGGGATGTGAGTGCATTGGCCGAGGCGTATGGGAATCCGAAATTGACGAAGATGATGGCACAGAAAAAATATCGTGTCCCGGATGCGATCCCTTCGCCGAAAGAGGAGCTGTACAGACTGATCCCCCAGCACCAGCAGATAGAAGGCGCGAAACGGATTGCGCCCTGTATGGATATAGAGCGCAACACTTCCGTAAGCTTTCAAGCCTTTATAGAGGGCGTCCATCGCCTTATTGCACAATAATACATATTTTTTTGTGAGCTATATAGCCTTTCAATGTCGTCTATATCATTGAAGGGCTTTTACTTTCACAGAAGGAGGCATCTATATGGAGGATTCGCGTATCATCGAGCTTTTTTTCGCCCGCCTCGAGCAGGCAATCGTTGAGCTGGCGCTGAAATACGGCGGCCTGTGCCGCGGCATTGCCTACAATATCCTGCAAAGCCGGCAGGATGCCGAGGAGTGCGAGAACGATACGTACCTGCGGGTGTGGGATACGGTGCCGCCGGTACGGCCGGACAGCCTGCGCGCGTATGTGAGCCGCATTGTGCGCAACCTTTCGCTTGACCGGGTGCGGTACTATGCGAGGCAGAAGCGCTTTGGGGCGTATGATACGGTTTTATCGGAGCTTGATTCGTGCATCCCCGGCCGGCAGGATGTGGCGCAAACGGCGGATGACACGGCGGCACAGGCAGTTGCTTCGTATCTGTGGACGCTGGATGCCCAGACGCGGGTGCTTTTTGTGCGGCGCTATTTTTATATGGAGAGCGTAGAATCCCTGGCACGGCGGTTTGGGCTGAAGGCCAGCAGCGTGTCGACCCGGCTGGCGCGTACGCGTGCCCGGCTGCGGACGTGGCTGGAGCGGGAAGGGGTGGTGTTATGAGCGGGGGAGATACGCGTGGGAGGGATGCGCGCAGGGAAACGGCAGAGCGGCTGCTTCGCCTGCTGGGAGAGCTGCCGGATGACCTGCTGGAGGAGGCGGCGCAGACGGAAAGCCGGGAGGATTTTGAACGGCTGGCTTTGGCCGGCGATGATGGGGGGAAGAGCTGGCTGGCTTTGGCCGGTGACGGCGGGGGGAAGGAAGCAGGAGCGCCGTCGCAGCCTGGCCGGGCGGCGCATCAGGAATGGAAACGGTATGGAGCCTGCGCCGCCTGCTTATGCCTGCTGCTGCTTGGGATAGCGGTTTGGCGGCTGCCGCCGGGGGATACGGGCAGCAGCCCTCAGACGACGGCGGCCGGTATGCCGGCGGCCGGGGGCAGAGGGGAGGAAGGAAACGTGGAGCCGGAAGAAGGGGGTGGCGCCGCACAGGGAGAAGCGGATGGCACCGCACCGGCGGAAGGCGGCGCTATGCCGGGAGAAGGCGGCGGCACCGTAACGGGGGGAAGCGGTGTGCCTGGCGGCAAAGATGGGGAGGAGGAAAAAGACGGCATACCGGGCGGCGGCCCGGCAGGTTCGGCAGACGGAAACGGGGCGGCAGGTTCGGCGGACGGAAGCGGGACGGGGAGCGGAGAAAACAGTGGGGAGGAAGGCGGTTTTTGGTATGCGGGGCTTCGTTATATCCGGGTGCAGGAGCCGGCGCTGCCTGCCTTGCCGGAAGGGGTGAAGCAGGTTGGTACCCTTGTTTTGGCCGGGGCTGCGGACAGTGGCGATTGGACGACTTGGGATGTGGCGCTGTCTGGCTGCGCGGTATATGCGGCGGCTGGCGGGAACGGGCCGTCCGAGGCAGGCGGCGATTCGTTTGAGGCGGGCGGCGGCCCGTTTGAGGCAGGGGTTTTGTATGTGGGGCAGGAGTGTGGCTATTGCAGGTACCGGCCGGAGCAGGAGTAAGCGGGTGGCCGGGGGAAAAGCCTGGCCGAGCCGGGAGGACGGACTAGGAAGGAGAAAGAGAGGAGACTTATATGGCACGAAAAAGGAGCCTAAGGGTGGCGGCATGGTGGCTGGCGTTTGTACTGATGTGTTCGGCGGTGGGGGGCTGCGGCGGCGCGGACGGCGGCGTGGAGGGCGGTTCCCCTGGGGGGAAGATCGAATACGGCTTGACGCCGGAGCCGGATTTTTCGGGGGCGGGCGTGGGGCCGGATGTGTTCTTGGGGCTTTCTGCGGCGGAGGCAGCGCCGGTGGGGGAGTTTTCCCTGGCGTTTATGCGGGAGGCGGTTGCACAGGCGCATGCGCAGGGGGAGGAGAACCCGGTGCTGTCGCCGGTGTCGGTGTATCTGGCTTTGCTGCTGGCGGCGATGGGCAGCGGCGGGGAGACGGAGGCGGAGTTTGAGGCGGTCTTGCGGCTTCCGGCCGATGAATGGGGGCGCTATGGCGGGCAGCTGATGCGGTTTATGAACCAGTCCGACGGCTCGGAGCGTTTGGCTACGGCGAATGCGTTGTGGCTGGATGAGGGGGCGCAGGTCGGGGAGGCGTACCTGGAGCGGGCGGCCGGAGAGATGCATTCGGAGGTTTTTTGCCTGGATTTAAGCTCGAAGGAGGCGCAGGAAGCGGTCAATGCGTGGGTGGCGAAGCGGACGGAGGGGATGATCCCGGAGTTTCGGAATGAGCCTTATGGGGATTTTGTGCGGATGGCGATCCTCAATGCGGTTTATCTGGAGGCGGAGTGGGAGGAGGCGTTCCGGGAGATGGATACGGATACGCGGCCTTTTTACAGGGGGGACGGCAGTGAGGTGACGGCACGGTTTTTGTGCGACTGGCCATGCAGCCGGGAGTATGTGAAGGAGGAGTCGCTGGAGGGGGTTGTTTTGCCGTACCGGAGCGGGCGGCTGGCATTTTTGGCTTTGCGGGCGACGGATGGGCGTACGCCGGCGGAGCTGTTGGCGGGGCTTTCGGCAGAGAGGGTGCGGGAGCTGGCGGCGGGCGCGGTGGAGACGCCGATGGATTTTGCGATGCCGAAGTTTACGTTGGAATATGAGCAGCCGCTTTTGGAGGTGTTAAAGGAGATGGGGCTTTCGGCGGCGCTTTTGCCGGAGGCGGCGGATTTTAGCGCGATGACAGGGGCGGACGGGGAGCCGCTGTATCTGGCGGACGTGGCGCAGAAGGTGAAAATCCAGGTAGATGAGGAGGGGACAAAGGCGGCGGCCGCGACGGAGGTGACGATGGCGGCCGGAGGGGCGGCGGATGAAACGCAGCTGGTCCGGCTGCATTTGGACAGCCCGTTTTTGTATGCGGTGATTGAGAGGGAGACGGGAGTGGTATTGTTTATGGGGATTATGGAGAATCCGCCGGCGGCGGAATAAGGAGCGGGCGGAGTGAGGGATAGCAAGCGGAGGAAAGGGCGGGAGAGGGGGGAGGATGGAAGGGGAAAGACGAGGGAAAGGAAGGAGAAGAGAGGAATGAAACGGTATGGTTTGGGCTTGTTGGCCGGGGCGTTGTTTGGGGCGGCGGTGTTTGCGGGCGGCTGTAGGGACGCACAGCCGCAGGGAACCGGGGAAGTGTTTGGCAGACCGCAGGAGATAGAGGAAACGTCTGGCGGGTTCTATGGGACAGAAGAAGCGTCTGGCGGGGAGCCTTCGGCGGATTTGCCTGCGCCGGGAACGGGGGCGGCTTCCGGCGTCTCTCCCGGGAAGGCGGGAGAGCCTGCGGCTTTGCAGCTGCCGGAAGAAGAGGAGGAGGCGTTTGGCGCGTTTTCCTTGCGTTTTTTGCAGGAGGCAATGGCGCAGGCGCAGGAAGAGGGGGTAGAAAATCCTCTTTTGTCGCCGGCATCGGCATATATGGCGATGCTGATGGCGGCCTGCGGAAGCGACGGCGTGAGCCGGGCTGAATTTGAGGGGCTTTTAGGGCTTTCGCCGGATCGCTGGGGGGAGTGCGGCAGAGCCTGGGTGCGTTTTCTGAACCAGGAGGCCGAGGGGCTGGCCGTGCGTTCGGCAAATTCGGTCTGGGTGGATGAGGAAGCCGAGGTGCGGGACGAGTACCTGGAACAGGTTTCGCAGGAGCTGTGCGCGGATGTGTTCCATGCGCGCCTGCGTTCGGAGGAAACGATGGAAGCGGTCAATGATTGGGTAGAGGAGCGTACGGACGGCATGATTCCCCGCTTTAGGACGGAGCCTTACGAACGGATGGTGCGGCTGGCACTTTTGAATGCGCTGTATCTGGATGCCCGCTGGGAGGAACCGTTTGAGGCGCGTCTTACGCGGGAGCAGGCCTTCTATGCACCGGACGGCGAGATAGAGACGGCATTTTTGCGGGACCCCATGGGATTACGCGGCTATGTGCAGGAGGCGGGCCTTGAAGGGGTTTTGCTGCCGTACAGGGACAGCAGCCTGGCGTTTTTGGCGCTGCGGGCGACGGACGGGCGTACGCCGCAGGAGCTGCTGGCGGATTTGGATTTTGAGAGGCTGCGGGCGCTGATTGGTTCGGCACAAGAGACATGCCTCGATTTTTCGATGCCAAAGCTGGAGATCGAGTACCGGCAGGATCTGAGCGAGGTGTTTGGGAAGCTGGGGCTGCGGCAGACGATGACATTCGGAGAGGCAGACTTGACGGGCATCGGACGGGGGACGGATGGCGCGCCCTTGTTTATCGGGAGTGTGTGCCAGGCGGCGCGGCTTGAGGTGGATGAGGATGGGACGAGGGCGGCTGCGGTGACGGAGGTGGCAATCGAGGACGGGGCGGCGGCTTGGGAAGAGGTGCCGGTCTTATGCCTGGACAGCCCGTTTTTGTATTTTGTGGTGGATACGCAGAGCGGGGCGCCGTTATTTGCGGGGGTGCTGGAGAGGCCGGCAAAGCAGGCGGCCGGATGAGGGGGCTTTACGGGGGCAGGCTGGTGTTTTGGCCGGATATAATCCGGCCAGGACACCAGGCCGTGCCCCCGTTTGCCTTTACAGGATCTTAGGCAGCGCAATCATTGCGAGCGCGAGGAGGCCGAAGGCCGCGTAGAGGCTGTTTATGACGAGGCAGGCTTTCATCCGGTTGGTTTGCAGGTTCGCCCGCTGATATGCAAAGAGCGTAAAGATTCCGCTAAAGACCATAAATACCGCATAGCAGGTGATGATGATTTCGGCGGCGGGCGATTCGAGAGCCCAGTCAAATGACCTGAGGGGGAGGATCGTCCAGGGGATGAAGAGCATCAGGGTGCTGATACCGGTTAACATTTTGTTTTTCATAATTTGCTTTTTCCTTTCTTTATTTCTGTCCGTGTTCTCAGGACATAGTGGTACACACTTGCGGTGTTTCTTTATTTTTGTCCGTATTCTCAGGACATAGTGGTACACCTTCTTATTGCGTTTCGGCCCGCCCAAAACGGAGGCAGGAAATACTTAGGCATAGGATGGTGACGGCGGCGGCAACCGGGAGCCATGGCAGGAGGCCGGCCTGGGGCGTGTCGAGGTTTGCGGCCAGCTTCCCGTACTCCGCGGTGATGGCAAAGAGCGGGTAGGAGGTGGGGTAGGCAAACCATAGCTTTGTGTTGATCAGCAACACGGAGGGCACAATCGATGCCAGGCCGGCTCCGACGGAAAAAATCGGGGTTTGGATACATACGGACAGCATCCAGAACCAGGCGAGCATCGGCAGGGAGGAAAAGAGCAGCAGGATCGTGAATTTGGCGAGGCAGAGCCTGGCAGCCCCAACGGGGAGGGAGAGCATTTTCAGGAGGCCTTTATGGCTCCGTTCGGTTTGGGTGAGGAGGGTGCAGCATACAACCATGCTGGCCGGGTACATAAACCAGGCCATTCCCAGGAAGCCCTGGATGAAGAAGCTATGCTCCGGGGAAATGCCTTCGGCCTGCATGGAGAAATTGAGCTTTGCATGGAGGATGGAGGGGATCCAGAGGATGGCCGCGGCGGCGGCAAAGATCCAGAGGATCCGGGAGCGTTTGATTTTTAGGCGTTCGATGGGGAGAAGGGATAAAAAGCTCATTCGAATGACCTCCTTATTTGGATAGTGAGAAGCTCTGCCAGGCCGATCGCGGCAAGCTCCAGGGCGGCGGCGCACAGATAGCGTGCGGCCTGCGCGGAGCCTGTCCCTTCCCATATTTGGAAGGGCAATGCGAAGGGGAAGAGCGAGAGGGCAAAATGATTCGTTGGCAGCATGGTTGCCGTGCATACGCAGAGGACGCCGATGCCGAGGGGGATCGAGTCGCTGCCGTCGGGAGAGGCGGTAAGGGTGCGGGAGACAGGGGTGCTTTCGGATCTGGCAGCGGGCATCAACCGGGCTTCGGACATGCTGCAGTCACAGGCCAGGCAGCTGCGCAGGAGGGAGACGGCGCGGGCGAACTGGATTGCGGGGGTGTCGCATGATATCCGGATGCCGCTTTCTATGGTGATAGGGTATGCGGACAGGCTGGAAAATGACGCCGGCCTTACGGGGGAGGCGCGGCGGACGGCGGCCGCGATCGTGAGGCAGGGCGGGCGGATCCGGGACCTGGTCAATGACCTGAATTTGGCGTCGAAGCTGGAGTACAATATGCAGCCGGTCCATATGGCGAGGTGCAATGTGGTTTCGATTGTGCGGCAGGTGGTTGCGGATTTTATTAACATGGATATGGATGGCAGGCATCCGCTTGAATGGGAGACGGATGAGGCGGTCGGGGCGTGTCTTGCGAGGGTGGACGCGGATCTGATCCGGCGGGCGGTGAGCAACCTGATTCAAAACAGCATCAACCATAATGAGGGGGGATGCCATATTTATGCGGGGGTTTTGGCCGGGGAGGGGGAATGTGTCATCCGGGTGGAGGACGACGGGGCGGGGGTGGATGAGGGGCAGCTGAGGCAGCTGAAGGATGCGCCGCACTATATGGTTTGCGATGAGGATATTTGGGGGCAGCGCCATGGATTGGGGCTGCTGATTGTGAAGCAGGTTATGGCGGTGCATGGGGGGGAGGTGCGGATCGGGCACAGTGCGTACGGGGGCTTTTTGGCGGAGCTTGTATTGCCGTCCGGGGCGTAAAAAGCGGGCCGGCCGCCTGCGGGATATCCGCAAGCGGGCCGGCCCTGCGTATTGGGCTTGAACCGGAAGCCCTGCGCCTGCTTTGGAACGGGCAGGCTTGCTTAGTTCGCGTGGGGCTTAGAATTCGGGTTCGATCAGGCCGTAGGTGTTGCCTTTACGTTTGTATACGACGTTGACTTCGTCGGTCTCCGCATTGCGGAATACG
This sequence comes from uncultured Lachnospiraceae bacterium, assembly GCA_947650845.1. Taxonomy (GTDB): domain Bacteria; phylum Bacillota; class Clostridia; order Lachnospirales; family Lachnospiraceae; genus RGIG7193. The sequence continues at coordinate 9,162 of CANSWW010000011.1, read as the reverse complement.
TAGAAGGCATGCCCTAAGAGCTCCATCTGGATGCAGGCCTCCTCGGGATCCATCGGCTTCATGGCGAAGCGCTTGGTGCGGATGATCTTGATTTCTTCGGGATCCTCGATTTCTTCCTGGATATAAGCGTCGCTGAAAGCGGCGTTGGCTTGCTTTTGGTCGATAATTTTATTTTTGTATTTCTTTAGCTGGCGCTCGATGACTTCTTCTACCAGGTCGATGGAGACGTACATGTCGGTGCTGGTCTGCTCCGAGCGGATGATGGAGCCCTTGACCGGGATCGTGACTTCGATCTTCTGGCGTTCCTTTTCGACGCTCAGGGTGACGATGACATCGGTGTTCTTGGAGAAGTAGCGTTCCAGTTTGCCGATTTTTTCGTAGATGGCTGCTTTTAACCCTTCTGTAACTTCGATGTTCTTGCCTGTAATGGTATAACGCATGGTACCAACTCCTTCCGTTTTGGGTTGTCTATATTATACCAAAAGGCTTGTCTTTTTTCAAGGAATATTATGAATAAAAACGAAAACCGGGCGCAGGGGGCGGCGCAGGCGCAAGGGGGGCAGGGCGGGTGGAACAGGGGATGCGGGGATTGTCAATGGGTTTGGCGGTTTTTTTTGGCCGGACGGTGCGATTTGGGAGGGTTTCACAAAACGGATGTTTTGTCTTGACAGGGGGATTATCCCCAAAAAATTTATGTTATCCTGTGGATAATGTGGATAACCTGGTGTATAAGTTGATTTTCTGCCGGGAAAAAGGGGGAGGGGCTGGGGATAAATTTTGTGGACAAGTTTGGGCGGGGAAGGTGGATAAGTGGATAAGCGGGGAGCCAGGGCGGGGAGGAGGGCATTTTTTTGTGCACTGTGCCGGTTAGGGGGGAGCCGGACAGAGGAGGGCTTGAGGCCGGCAATTTTTGCCGTAATGGATCTGGCATAAATCTGTTTGGAGTTTTCGGCATTCCTGTGCTACACTAAAAAGGGATAAGGCTATTTGCAAAAACCGTTGAAGGCGCCCGGAGTGGAGGTGGTGTGGGATGGAACACATAACAAAGCAGCTGTTAAACCGGTTGCGTACGGACCGCTTTATTACGGCGGCAGAATTGGCGGCGGCTGTGGGCGTGAGCGAAAGAACCGTGCGTTCGCGTTTAAAGGGGCTGGCCTCCTGCCTGAAGCGCCATGGCGCGCAGCTGACGGCGAAGCCGCGGCTGGGATATTGCCTGACAATTACGGATGAAGAACGGTATGCCTCCTGGAAGGGGCAGGATCACGGCGGCCAGGCACCGCTCCCCGGCGCTTATGGGGACCGGATTTTGTTTTTGCTGGCATATTTCCTGAATCTTCCGGGCTATGTGAAGCTGGATGATTTGGCGGAGCTTCTCTATGTTTCCCGCAATACGCTGACAGCGGATTTAAAGCGGGTGGAGTGCGTGCTCGAAACCTATCATCTGGCGTTTCACCGCCGGCCCAATTACGGGATCCGTATCCAGGGAAGGGAATTTGACCAGCGCCTGTGTATGGCCGATTGCCTGATGAAGCAGGATGTTATGGGATTTAAGACAGCCGGGCAGGAGATAAAGCGAAAGGCGGTGGCAGAGGCTGTACGTGAGGTTTTGCGGGAACGCCGCCTGGAAATGGGCGAGACTGACTTTGAAAGCCTGGTGCTTTCGGTTTGCGTAGCCATAGAGCGGCAGCAGGGCGGGCACAAAATCGAGACGGCGGATGAGTTAAAGGAAAGCGTAGGGGAGGGGGCGTTCGGGACGGCCCGTCTGCTTGGCGAGCGGCTGAGGGAGTACTGTGGCTGGCCATGGCCGGAGGAGGAGCTTTTTTACCTGGCCATCCATATCAGTGGCAAGAGCGTTCCCGGCGCACAGAGAAGCTATGGATCAAATCTGGTAATTTCCAGCCAGATTGATGAGCTGGCACTTAAAATGCTGGCGGCCGTTTATGAGAGCGTACGTCTTGATTTTCGCAATGATTTGGAATTGCGTATGTCGCTGAATCAGCATATGGTGCCCTTTGACATTCGGATGCGGTATGAGATCCCGATGAAAAATCCTCTGCTGGGGCAGATTAAGAGGGAGTATGCCTTTGCCTATGCGGTGGCTGCAGCGGCCTGTACCGTATTGAACCATTATTATAACAGGGAAGTGCCGGAGGATGAAGTAGGGTATTTTGCCGTTCTGTTTGCGTTGGCGATTGAGAAACAGGACCGGAAGATTTCCAGAAAAAATATTGTTGTGGTTTGTGTATCCGGCCGTGGGAGCTCCCAGTTATTTCTTCGACGTTACCGGCAGGCCTTTGGGCCATATATCCATAAGATTTACGAATGTACGATATATGACCTGGAAGGCTTTGATTTCCGTGGCAAAGAAATTGATTATGTTTTTACAACGATTCCGATTCATTTGAGCCTGCCGGTTCCTATTTTGGAGGTATCGCTGCTTCTGGGCAATGAAGAAGTGGATAGCTGCCGCCGCCTGCTTGAGAAGGGGAACAATGGGTTTTTGGAGCGCTTTTTTGATTCGCGGCTGTTTCTGGAAAGGCTGGAAGCCGGAACGAAGGAGGATGCGCTCCGGCGGATGTGCGGGCATGTTTCCCGGTACCGCAGGCTGCCGGAGGGTTTCTTTGAGGCGGTATGGCAGAGGGAGCAGCTAGGCCAGACCGATTTTGGCAATTTGGCGGCAATCCCGCATCCTTGCCGGATTTTGCCGGGGAAACCGTTTGTAGCGGTAGCGGTGTTGGAGCGCCCGATTTGGTGGGGGCATAACGAGGTGCAGCTGGTGCTTTTGATTTTTCTTGCGGAGGAGGCAGATGAGGATACGGAGCGGTTTTACCAGGCCGTGACGGCTTTTTTGGCGGACGCGAAAGCGGTCCTGCGCCTGATTGCGAAACCGGAATTCGGTGTACTGCTTGAGGAATTGCAAAGCGCGGGGCAATGAGCGAGGCCGCCGCCAGATTTTGCAGGAATAGATGTGGCAGCTTTTTGGTTGGAGTTTTCCCCAAAAGGCTGCTATTCTTTTGGCATCGGGTATACCACGAAGAAAGGGACGATGGATTATGATAAGCGTAGAAACTGCATTTGAATTGATCCTTCATGCAGGCAACGCCAAGGGCTATGCGATGCGGGCCGTAAAGCATGCGAGGGAATTCCGTTTTGAGGAGGCAGAAAAGCTGTTGCAGGAAGCGGAGAAGGAAAAGCTTTTGGCTCATCAGGTGCAGACGGATATGATTCAGAAGGAAGCGGAGGGGGAGCGGATCCAGGTAGATTTGATTACCGTGCATGCGCAGGACCATTTAAACGGTGCAGGGATTGCCTATGAGCAGGCTGAGGAACTGGTCCATGTATATCGCTGCCTGGCCAGGCTTATGAAAAGGGAGGAGAAGACGTATGGAACAAACGAAAAAAGAAACCATGACTGACCGCCTGTTAAAGGTGATGAATCCGGTAGCGGCGGTGATGAACAAGAGCAAGCATTTGAAGGCGGTGCGCGACAGCTTTATTTTGATTTTACCCTTTACGCTGGTGGGCTCTATCCTGACGGCGATCGCTACGCTGCCCTATATCGAGCGGGTGCTGAGCCCGTCGGTGGCCAGTGCCATTGCGGCCTACGTGGCTCCGGCCAGCACCTATTCGTCGGGCATAATCGGATTTTTTGTTTCGATTGGAATAGGTTATTTCCTTTCACAGCAATACAATGTAAATCCGATTAACGGGGCAATGATTTCCATGGTGAATTTTTTGATGCAGGTCCCGTTTGCCCTGGCAACGGCCGGAGGGGAGACAATAGCAAATGCGGTAGCTTTGAGTAATTTTGGCCCGAATGCTACGTTTACGGCTATTATCATGGGAATTTGTTCGGTGGAGATCTATCGCTTTGTATTGCAGAAGAACTGGACGATTAAGCTGCCGGAGTCGGTGCCGCCTATTATTGCGGAATCCTTTACCTGCTTTATTCCGGCGCTTTTGGCCATGCTGTTTGGCCTGACGGTAAATTTCATTTTCTCACTGACGGGCTTTGGGACGATGACCGGATTTATTTTTTCTATGGTGCAGAAGCCGCTCTCGGCTCTGGGGACGAGCTTCCTTGCTACGGTTATCGTGGGTATAATTAACAATCTGTTCTGGTTTTTAGGGCTTCATGGGCAGTCGCTGGTGTTCGGCACGATGAGTGCGTTCTGGGCGCCCCTAAATGCCGAAAACGTAGCGGCAATGACAGCCGGCGAAGCAATTCCGAATCTGATGTCCTCCAGCTTTGTAGGCAGTAATATTACGCTGGGCGGCTGGATTTCCGTGCCGATGCTGTTAGCTATTTTCTTGTATAAAAAGCGCAAGGATTGGACGGAATTGGGCAAGCTGGCGCTGATTCCCGGCATCTTCAATATTTATGAGCCGCTGATGTTTGGTTTTCCGCTGGTGCTGAACCCGATGACGCTGATTCCGATGATCCTGACGCCCATTCTTACGACATCTATTATGTGGGGCGTGATGAGGATCGGCCTGGTGCCGTATTGTACCGGTGTGATTCTGCCGGGGACGACGCCCTTGGGCCTGGTGGGCCTGATTACAACCAATAGCTTGTGGGGCGGCGTGGTTCAGCTGCTGATTATTCCGCTTTTGACCGTGATGTGGTATTTTGTACTGAAGGTGATTGACAAATCGGAAGGGCAGGTTCGGAATCATGAGGGCTGACAGGATAAAGGGGGCCCTGTACGGCTGTGCGTTGGGTGATTCCCTGGGTGCGATTACGGAGTTTTCTACCTTTCAGCAGATAGAGGAATGGTTTGGCAGTGAGCTTTCGGACTATACCGGATGCGGCAGCTTTTTTGAAAAGGGAGGAATCCTGGGCACGGTAACCGATGATTTTGGTTCCTGCTACTATTTGATGAAGAAGATGCTGGAAACAGGCGGGCGGCTGGACGCGGAAATTGCGGCGGATATCATATTGGAGTGGAGCGAGGACAGCTATTATTTTAAGTTTTCGGGGCCTACGACAAAGCGGACAGTGGAGTATATTAAAAGCGTGCGAGGCGGGCAGAAAAGAGAGGAGCCGGGCATCAAAGGGAATTTCGCCGGGCAAACGACGAACGGGGCGGCCATGAAAGCGGTTCCGCTGGGAATCCTGGCAAGGGGGGATATGGAGGAAGCGGTACGGCTGGCCGTGGATATGAGCACGCCGACTCATTACAACTCCCAGGCGGCGGCCGGGGCCTGCGCCATCAGTGCCAGTGTGGCGGCGGCCCTGCGCGACGATACGTCCCTTGAGGCCATTGTGGAAGCCGGCCTTTACGGGGCGCGGGCCGGACGGCGGATATTGTTTGAAAAGAACCGGATTGCCATGGGAAGGAATCTGGAATACTGTATCCGCCAGGCTGTGGAGATCGGAGGGCAGTGCCATGGCTATAGGGAGCTGATTCGGGCGCTGGATGAGAAAATCGGAACCGGCATGGACGTAACGGAGAGCGTGGCCGCGGTCTATGGGATTCTGGCCAGTACAGGGCAGGACTGTATGGGAGCGATCAAAGCGGCAGTCAACGCGGGCGGCGATACGGATTCGATCGCTTGTATGGCCGGAGGGATATTGGGGGCGTGGCAGGGGGTTCAGGCTCTGCCGGAAGCCAAAATTGATTTTATGTTGAAACAAAACCCGGGAATCAAGATCCGGCGGGTGGTGGATGCGTTTACGGCTATGATAGCAGGGGCAGGAACACCACAGGGGTGTACCATTATGCCTTGAGAACACGGGCAAAGAGGCGAAAGGAGACGATGGAAATGAGAATCTTATTGGCTTGTGCGTATGGGATGTCTACCAATATGCTGGTGCAGAAAATGAAAGCGGCGGCCAAGGCGCAAGGGAGGGAGGACAGCGTTCGGGCGGTTAGCCAGGAGCAGATAAAAGCAGAGCTGGGCAGTTTCGATGTCCTGCTGCTGGGGCCTCAGATTACCTATGCGCTGGAAGATATCCGGAGGGCTGTGGGAGGACAGGTACCGGTGGCGGTGATAAATGCGATGGATTATGGCCGTTTGAACGGGGAGGCTGTACTGGCCATGGCAGATAAGCTTTGCGGGAGCCAGGAAGGCTGACGGGCTGCGATGCCGGAAAACGGGCGCTGCGGGAGTGGAAGGAGGATTCCTTTCCGTCCCGCAGCGCTCTTTTTTAGAATTTTGCCTGCGTTAAGGCTCACCAAAACCCTTGCCAAAGCGGATTGTTTGCAATTTTTTATTGAATTCTCTGGCCGATGGTGCTAGAATGGACTATAATACACTTTTTGCGCGCCCGTGCAGCGGGCTTTTGGCAAAAGGGTTTGTTATAAACGGCATCGGTGCGATTGCTTTGGAATAAAAAACGGGTAAGGAGTAAAGGGCCTATGGGACTCATGCAGAAAATATTCGGTACGCACAGCGACCGGGAGCTGAAGCTGATCCAGCCGCTGGTGGACAAAATCGAGGCGCTGCGGCCGCAGATGGCGGCGCTTGATGACGCCGGGCTGCGGGCAAAGACGGAAGAGTATAAGGGACGCCTGGCAAACGGCGAGACGCTTGACGACCTCTTGCCGGAGGCCTATGCCACGGTGCGGGAGGCGGCGCGGCGGGTGCTGCATATGGAGCATTACCGGGTGCAGCTGATCGGCGGCATTATCCTGCACCAGGGGCGGATCGCCGAGATGAAAACGGGCGAGGGCAAGACGCTTGTATCGACGCTGCCGGCTTATTTGAATGCCCTGGAAGGGCGGGGCGTCCACATTGTGACGGTCAACGATTACCTGGCGCACCGCGATGCGGAGTGGATGGGCAAGGTGCATGAGTTTTTGGGGCTGACGGTGGGCGTCGTGCTGAACAGCATGAACAGCGACGAGCGCCGGGCGGCGTACCAGTGCGATATCACGTATGTGACGAACAATGAGCTGGGATTTGACTATCTGCGCGACAACATGGTTATTTATAAGGAGCAGCTGGTGCTGCGCAGCCTGCACTATGCGATCGTGGACGAGGTGGACTCGGTGCTGATCGACGAGGCGAGAACGCCGCTGATTATTTCTGGGCAGAGCGGGAAGTCTACGAAGCTTTATGAGGTCTGCGACTACCTGGCTTCGCGGATGCAGCGGGGCGAGGCCAGCGGCGAGCTGACGAAGATGTCGGTGATTATGGGTGAGGAGATCACGGAGACCGGCGATTTTATCGTCAATGAGAAGGAGAAGAACGTAAGCTTAACCGAGGAGGGCGTCAAGAAGGTCGAGCAGTTTTTTAAGATTGAGAACCTGGCGGATCCGGAAAACCTGGAGATCCAGCACAATATCATCCTGGCGCTGCGGGCGAACTACATGATGTTTCGGGACAAGGATTATGTGGTGAAGGATGACCAGGTCCTGATCGTCGATGAGTTTACGGGGCGCATTATGCCGGGGCGGCGGTATTCCGACGGCCTGCACCAGGCGATCGAGGCGAAGGAGAAGGTGAAGGTGAAGCGGGAGAGCCGGACGCTGGCGACGATTACCTTCCAGAACTTCTTTAATAAGTTTGAGAAGAAGTGCGGCATGACGGGTACGGCGCTGACGGAGGAGAAGGAATTCCGCGATATTTACGGGATGGACGTAATTGAGATCCCGACGAATGTACCGGTGGAGCGCAAGGACTGGCAGGACGCGGTGTACAAGAGCCGCCGGGAGAAGCTGAACGCGGTCGTGAACGAGGTGATGGAGTCGCACCGCAAGGGGCAGCCGGTCTTGGTGGGCACGATTACGATCGATGCTTCGGAGGAGCTGAGCGGGATGCTGACGAAGAAGGGCATCCGCCACAATGTGCTGAATGCGAAGTTCCATGAGATGGAGGCGGAGATCATTGCGGACGCCGGGATCCATGGGGCGGTGACGATCGCCACGAACATGGCCGGCCGTGGTACGGATATCAAGCTGGACGATGAGGCGCGGGCAGCCGGCGGCCTGAAGGTCATCGGCACGGAGCGCCATGAGTCCCGCCGGATTGACAACCAGCTGCGCGGGCGTTCCGGGCGGCAGGGGGATCCGGGCGAGTCGCGGTTTTATATTTCGCTGGAGGACGATCTGATGCGGCTGTTCGGCTCGGAGCGGCTGATGGGGATCTTCAGCGCGCTGGGCGTGGAGGACGGGGAGCAGATCGAGCACAAGATGCTTTCGGACACGATTGAGAAGGCGCAGAAGAAGATTGAGAACAATAACTATGGCATCCGCAAGCGCCTGCTGGAGTACGACCAGGTGATGAACGAGCAGCGCGAGATTATTTACGCGGAGCGCCGCCGCGTGCTGGACGGCGAGAGCATGCGGGATGTGATCAGCAAGATGATCCAGGATATTGTGGAGAGTACCGTGGATATGTACCTGTCGGACGACCATTCGGCGCAGGAGTGGGATCTGGAGGCGCTCAATACGGCACTGATCCCGGTCATCCCGCTAACGCCGGTCACACTCACGACAGACCAGTATGAGTCGATGAACAAGAACCGGCTGAAGCATATGCTCAAGGAAGAGGCGGTGAAGCTCTACGAGGAGAAGGAGGCGCAATTCCCGGAGGCCGAGCACATGCGGGAGCTGGAGCGGGTGATTTTGCTGCGTGTGATCGACAGCAAGTGGATGAGCCACATTGACGATATGGACCAGCTGCGGCAGGGGATCGGGCTGCAGGCGTATGGGCAGAGGGACCCGCTTGTGGAGTACAAGATGGCGGGGTACGACATGTTTGACGCCATGACGGCGGCGATCCAGGAGGATACCGTGCGTATGCTGTACCATGTGAAGGTGGAGCAGAAGGTGGAGCGGGAGCAGGTGGCGAAGGTGACCGGCACGAACCGGGACGATTCGCTTGCTAAGGCGCCGGTGCGGCGTGAGAACAAGAAGATTTACCCGAACGACCCTTGCCCGTGCGGCTCCGGGAAGAAGTATAAGCAGTGCCATGGGCGGATGAAGTAGGGGGCAAAATACCTTTTGACCCCAACATCATGTTTTAAAAATATATGGATGAGAAAGAAGGTGACACAATGGTTGAACTCGATCAGTTCAAACTCGATTTAAACAGCTTTACCCAGCCATTAGTGGAAGTGAGGGATTCACTTTAACCTGGCTGACAAGGAGAAGCGGATTGCGGAGCTGGAGCGCTATATGGAGGAGCCTACGCTGTGGGATGACCCGGAGAAGG